>JBGPTQ010000070.1:0-7900 GCA_041490725.1 Allostellaceae bacterium
GCGGGCTTGACCCGCGGGTCCACGTCTTCGTCGCCAGGCGCACGGCAGGAAGACGTGGATGGCCGGGTCAAGCCCGGCCACGGGGATAAACAAACTGATTCAACCTTTGGGGACAACGCTCTAGTAATACCCATAAGGGTGCGGACGCCAATACGGGCGGTACCCGGCATAGGGTCTGTACGGCCGGTAGCTCGGGGCGCAGTGCGGCGGGATCCAGCCTCCGCGCCACCGGTTCCAATGCCCCGGCACCGGATGAGCCCCGGGGCCGCAGCCGCCCCACACCTGGACGATGCCGGGCGCCGGGTGGGCATCGAGCGTGGGAAGGACCGGGGCCGCGCGCGCCGACACCGCGGTGGCAACCAGCCCAAGGGCGCCGATCAAGGTCAAAGCTGTTAGTCGCATTTCGATTCCTCCATCGAAATCCATGCGGATAACGATACGACTCCAGCGAGCACTCCGTGCCCACCGATTATTTCGTCATCGGCACGCGCCGTTCCGATCGCGGACGCCGGCCGGAACCATCGCGGCAGGGCGGCGTTTGCGGTCAAATCCCGGTGCTGGGGCGGAGCTTATGAGGAACGCCGAGGAAGAGCTCGCTTCCATCGGTTTCGGCAGGAGCCGGGGCGACTGCGCCGTTTGGCGCGCGGTGCGGCTCGATCGGCCGCTTTTCTCGGCGCGCGCGCCAGAGGCCGGGCCGGAGCCGGCGTGCAGCCGCGCCCTCATCCGCTGGCGCGAACTCCTGGCGCGCAGCCCCCGTCCGTCGCCCTACCGCATTTCCCGCGTCGACGGCTGAAATTCGCCTCCGGCCGGGGCAGACTCGACAACCCCGGCGGTCTCAACAACACCGAGCCGCCGCAGCCGGCGAAAGACCGCGGTGAAATGGGGCGCCGCCGAGCGTTCCAGCCCCTCAAGCCAGTTCTGATCGAGAAACGAGGCGAGCGCCGGCTGGCCGAGCGATGCCTCCCACAAAATGCCGAGCAGCGAGGCTGCTGCCTCGTCGGCATCGCGCTCGACGACCGGCAGTATGGCGGCGCGTTCGGCGACGGCGCGTTCGGCCGTGTCCGGGCCCGGGCCGAGACCGAAATCGATAAGGCGGCGCCGCTCGGGCGGGGCCAGGACGAAATGCGCGACCTCATGCAGGATCACATAGGCCTCGGTGTCGCCGTCGAGCGCGGTGCCGTCCCAATTGAAGGCGGAACGCGCGCCGGCGGGGTGGATGGCGATGCCGCAACGTCGCGCCAGCGCCAGCGCCGCTTGCCGATGGGTCTCGGCCACGGCGCCCTCGGCGCGTTCGGAAGCAGTGGCGCGGATGCGGGCGAAGGCGGCGCGCGCGGCGGGGTCGTCGAGTTGCCCGGCAAAGCGATCGAGGGCGGCAGCGAGACGATCGTGCGGGATCGGGGTCAGAATCATCAAAAATTGGGCAAGACACTCAGAACAGAATCGACGGCAGGTACGCACCTCTCGGTTCGTTGTACAGCCCGATGCTCATCAGCGTCATCGGCTGGACCATCCGCAACCCATTATCGAGACACCAGCGGAACAGCTCGGTATTGCGGCTCGGCAACAGAAAGCCGGGGCCGGCGAAGGACGGCGCCGCGGCGATCAGCGCCTTCAGATCGTCGTTGGTTTCACCCACGGCGTGGCCGAAAAAGGCGATCTCGGTCGTATAACCAGTAATCCGGCCGTCGCGTTCGACCACGGACGCGGTTCCCTGGTTGACCGCATCGCGCAAAGCCCCGCCGCGATCGTGACCGTGCACCGCGCGGCATAGCCGGTTGCACGCCTCAATGTCGGCAGCGGTGGCCCGCCGCACCGCCCGCCCCGTGAGCCTCAATCCGAGCGGCGGGCCTTGCAGGTTGGCAAGGTGTTCGCGAACCGCAAAGCCGAGCTTCGTGTACAGGCAAAGCGAGCGCCGGTGATAGCCGGCCTGCACCAGGCGCACCCCCGGCGCGTTGTTGCGCGCGGCGCGATCGAGCATGTGGGTCATTAGCGCACTGCCGACGCCCTCGTTCTGGGTCGTCGGGTCGACGGTGATGGGTCCCAGCCCAATGATCGGGGATCGTTCGTCGATGAAGTTGCTGCCGACGACCCGTCCGTCCTGCTCGGCGACGACGCCGTAGAAGCCGCTATCCCCGCTCAGTTGGGTCAACAGGCCGGTCGCGACGTCGGGATCGGGGAAGTCGGGTGGGAAATTGTGCTCGGTGGCAATCGCCCGGAAGGCGTCGTGACAGATTCGGCCGGCTGCCGGCAGGTCCGCAGGGGCAATCGGGCGCACTGTGAGGGCCATGGCAATTCCTCCCGGTCACACGTTGAATTCGCATCAAATTTAAGAATACACCGGCTTGATACGTTATTCCCGCGAAAGCGGGAATCCAGGGTCCCAGGGCCTCAACGGTTGCCCTGGACCCCCGCTTTCGCGGGGGTGACGGGAACCCCGGCCTCCGATCCCGCGCTGCTACACGGTGGCACCGCCGGCCGGCGGGCCGCATTGGTGTTCGCCCGCTCCTCGCTCTCCGCCTTAACGCCACAGCTTTCCCGATCCCGCTTGATCGGCGCGCCGCCGCCCGGCATCGTGGGCCGGCGGGGAGAGGGGACCGATGCGACCTGGAGCGGGGGTGGCGCTTGCCTTGGCGCTGCTGGCGGGCGGCTGCGGCAGCACGAGCAAATGCCCGAAGCCGATCGTCTATGACAATGCGACGCTGAAAAAAATCGAGAAGGCGCGCGAGGCCCTGCCGCGCGACAGTATCCTCCATCAGCTATTGGAGGATTACGAGAACGAACGCGACGATCTGCGCTTCTGCCGGTAAGCTTTTCGGGGAGCTTTCGGGGAAGCTTCTCGGGCGCTTGTTGGGAGAGCGGCTTGACAGCGCCGCGCGCCGGGTTATGACGGGCGCGGTCGTCAAAGAGGGGGCCGCGAGGGGGACGCGCCGGGCATGAAGCGGGCTTTTGTTTTTCCCGGGCAGGGGTCGCAGATGCCCGGCATGGGCCAGGCGCTCGCCGCGGCCTTTCCGGCGGCGCGCCACCTGTTCGAGGAGGTCGACGAGGCGCTGTCAACGCATCTCTCGCGGCTGATGTTCGAGGGCCCGGAAGGCGAGCTGATGCTGACCGAGAACGCGCAGCCCGCGCTGCTCGCGGTGAGCCTGGCGGTGCTTCGCGTGCTGGAGAGCGAGGCCGGTTTCGATATTTCCCGGCAGGCCGCCTATGTCGCCGGCCACTCGCTCGGCGAGTATTCCGCGCTGGCGGCGGCGGGCGCGCTGTCGGTCGCCGAGGCGGCGCGGCTCGTCAAGCGCCGCGGCCAGGCGATGCAGAAGGCGGTGCCGGTCGGCGAGGGGGCGATGGCGGCGCTGCTCGGCCTCGACATCGAGGCGGCGCGCGCGGTCGCCGAGGCGGCGGCGCAGGGCCAGGTCTGCGCGCTCGCCAACGACAACAGCCCGGGTCAGATCGTCGTCAGCGGCCATAAGGGCGCGGTCGAGCGCGCGGTCGCGCTCGCCGCCGAGCAGGGCGCGCGGCGCGCGATCATGCTGCCGGTCAGCGCCCCGTTTCATTGTTCCCTGATGAGCCCCGCCGCCGAAATCATGGCCGAGGCGCTTGCCGAGACGGCGCTGGAGGCCCCGCTGGTCCCGCTCGTCGCCAATGTGACCGCCGCGGCGACGAGCGACCCCGAAGAAATCAAAGAGCTGCTCGTCGAGCAGGCGACCCGGATGGTGCGCTGGCGCGAGAGCGTGCTGCTGTTCGCCGCCAACGAGGTCGAGCAGGTGATCGAACTCGGCGCCGGACGCGTGCTCGCCGGGCTCGTCAAGCGGATCGACCGCACGCTGTCGGCGCTCTCGGTCGGCACCCCGGCCGAGGTCGAAGCACTGGTCCAGCTTTTGTGACCGCGGTCGTAAAGTGAGTGGGGCGGGCATGATGTTCGATCTTGCCGGCCAGAGCGCGCTGGTGACCGGCGCCTCCGGGGGCATCGGCGGCGCGATCGCGCGGGCGCTCTATCGCCAGGGCGCCGCGGTCGCGGTTGCCGGGACGCGCAGCGCCGTGCTTGCCGCGCTCGCGGCGGAG
The DNA here is from genome assembly GCA_041490725.1 of Allostellaceae bacterium. Lineage (GTDB taxonomy): Bacteria > Pseudomonadota > Alphaproteobacteria > ATCC43930 > CGMCC-115725 > DATARH01. Next base: position 4,054 of record JBGPTQ010000070.1, read on the forward strand.
CTCGGCGAGCGCGCGCATCCGCTCACCGCCGATCTCGCCGATCCAGCGGCGCCCGATCGCCTGATCCGCGAGGCCGAGGCGGCGATGGGCCAGATCGACATCCTGGTCAACAATGCCGGCATCACCCGCGACGCCCTGGCGCTGCGCCTGAAGGACGAGGATTGGCAGGCGGTCATCGAGGTCAACCTGACCGCCGCCTTTCGCCTGACGCGCGCCGCATTGCGCGGCATGGTCCGGCGGCGCCATGGACGGGTGATCTCTATTACCTCGGTGGTCGGGATCACCGGCAATGCCGGCCAGGCGAATTACGCGGCGACCAAAGCCGGGCTGATCGGCCTGGCGAAATCATTGGCCGCCGAGACCGCGACCCGCGGCATCACCGTCAATTGCATCGCCCCGGGGCTGATCACCACGGCGATGACCGACAAGCTAACCGACGAGCAGCGCGCCCGCATCGCGGCGACGATCCCGATGGGCCGGTTCGGCGCCCCTGAGGACGTCGCCGCCGCCGCGGTCTATCTCGCCAGCGCCGAAGCGGGTTACATCACCGGCCAAACGCTCCATGTAAACGGCGGCATGGTTATGGTGTGACGCGAGGGCCCGGCCTCACCCGGCCTCGGCGGGAACTTTTACGCCGGCCAAATTCGTGTTATGTGAGCCGGCTTCGACGGGTCCGTGATGGCGGACAATCAGGGCTGAGCCCGCAATCGGGCACCCGGACCGCGCGGAATCGAGCAAATTAGCAGCACGTAATCGAGCAAATTAGCAGCACGTAATCGAGGAAAGATCGAATGAGCGACGTCGCCGAGCGGGTCAAGAAAATCGTCGTCGAGCATCTCGGCGTCGACGAGGCCAAGGTGACCGAGAATGCCAGCTTTATCGACGATCTGGGGGCCGACAGCCTGGACACGGTCGAGCTGGTGATGGCCTTCGAAGAGGAATTCGGGTGCGAAATCCCGGATGACGCGGCCGAGAAGATCGTGACCGTCAAGGACGCGGTCAGCTTCATCGAGGCGCATAGCTGACGTGTTGTTGTACGCCACGGCAAGGAACCCGCCGGGTTTCGACCCGCCGCGCCATCACGGACGCGGTACCGCGGGAGCTTTCCCAGCATGAGGCGCGTCGTCGTCACCGGCATGGGGCTCGTGACGCCGCTCGGCATCGGGCTCGAGCAGGTGTGGCGCCGCCTGGTGGCGGGCGAATCGGGGATTCGAGCGATCCAGTCCTTCGATGTCTCCGATCTGCCGTCGCGGGTGGCCGGGCAGGTGCCGCGTGGCGATCGCGCTTCCTGGCTGTTCAACGCCGACGACTGGGTTCCGCCCAAGGACCAGCGGCGCATGGGCGAGTTCATCATCTTTGCGATGGCGGCGGCGGTTCAAGCGGTCGAGGATTCCGGCTGGCAGCCGGACAGCGACGAGGAATGCGAGCGCACCGGGGTGATGATCGGGTCCGGCATCGGCGGTCTGCCCGGCATCGCCGAGGCCGCGATCACGCTGCAGGAGCGCGGCCCGCGGCGCGTCTCGCCGTTCTTCATCCCGTCCAGCCTGATCAACCTCGCCTCCGGCAACGTATCGATCCGCTATGGCTTCAAGGGCCCCAACCATGCGGTGGTGACCGCCTGTTCGAGCGGCGCGCATGCGATCGGCGATGCGGCGCGGCTGATCATGCTCGACGATGCCGACGTCATGGTCTGCGGCGGCACCGAGGCTGCCATCTGCCGCCTCGGCCTTGCCGGCTTCGCCGCGGCGCGGGCGCTATCGACCAATTTCAACGACGACCCGCCGCGCGCCTCGCGCCCCTGGGATCAGGGCCGTGACGGTTTCGTGATGGGCGAAGGGGCCGGCATTCTGGTGCTCGAAGAATACGAGCATGCCAAACAGCGCGACGCCAAGATTTACGCCGAGGTGCTCGGCTACGGCATGTCGGGCGACGCCTATCACCTGACCGCGCCCGCCGAGGACGGCAACGGCGCTTTCCGCTCGATGCGCAACGCCCTCAAAAGCGCGCATCTCTCGCCCGACAGCATCGATTACATCAACGCCCACGGCACCTCGACGCCGCTCGGCGATGAAATTGAGCTCGGCGCGGTCAAGCGCCTGTTCGGCGATCACGCCTATCAGCTCTCGATGTCGTCGACCAAATCGGCGATCGGGCACCTGCTTGGCGCCGCCGGCAGCGTCGAGGCGATATTCTCAATCCTGGCGCTGCGCGACGGTGTCGTCCCGCCGACCCTGAACCTCGACAATCCGTCGCCCTCCTGCGACATCGACCTCGTGGCGAAACAGGCGCGGGAGCGCAGGGTCAAATACGTGCTGTCGAATTCGTTCGGTTTCGGCGGCACCAACGCATCGCTGATCTTCGGCAATGCGGGCTTGGGCCGGTGATCCGCCGCGCCCGCATTTGCCCGGGTAGCTGCCGGATCGCTGATTGAGGGCGAGCGGCCGGAACGCGCGACGATGAGGTTCTTCCGCCTCTTGGCTTGGGGCTTTATGACGGCCGCCATGCTCATCGTGGCGCTCGGCGGAGCCGGGTACTGGCTCTATCGCGATGCGCAGGTCCCGGGGCCGCTCGCGGAAGCGCGCACGCTCGTCGTCCCGGCCCATACCGGCATTGCCGGGATTGCCGAGTTGCTGGCCGCACAGGGGGTGATCCGGCACCAGCTGGCCTTCCCGCTGGTTGCCATGCTGTCCGGGCGCGGCACGGCGCTGAAGGCGGGCGAATTCGAGTTCCCGGCCGCGGCGAGCGCGATGCAAACGCTCGACATCCTCGCCAGCGGCAAGACGGTCAAGCACCGGCTGACGGTTCCCGAGGGTCTTACCAGCGCCGAGGTCGTTGCGCTCGTCCGCGACGGGCCGGCGCTCGACGGCGATACCGGGCCGGCGCCGGCCGAAGGCGAGCTCTTGCCGGACACCTACGTTTACAGCTATGGCGACAGCCGCAAGGAGCTGTTGGAGCGCATGCGGCGCGGCATGATTCATGTGCTCGCCCAGCTGTGGAGCGAGCGCCGGCTGGAGCTGCCGCTGGCCAGCCCGCAGGAGGCGGCGATCCTCGCCTCGATCGTCGAGAAGGAAACCGCGCGCGAGGAAGAGCGCGCGCATGTCGCCGGCGTGTTCATCAATCGGCTGCGGCTCGGCATGCGCCTGCAAGCCGACCCGACCGTGCTGTTCGCGCTGCGCGGGGATGGCACGGGCAAGATCGAGCGCCCGCTCGGCCATGCCGACCTCGCGGTCAATTCGCCGTACAACACCTACATCGTCAAAGGGCTGCCGCCGGGGCCGATCGCCAATCCCGGGCGCTCGTCGTTGCGCGCCGCGGTGCGGCCGGAGCGGACCGAGGATCTCTATTTCGTGGCGGATGGCAGCGGCGGCCACATCTTTGCCAAAACCCTCGCCGAACAGAGCCGCAACATCGCGCAATACCGCCGCGGCGCGCCCGCCGAGGCTGAGCCGGAACCGGCGCCGTCTGCTGCGGTCGCGACATCGGCGCCAGCACCGGCGAGCACCGCCGCGCCGCACCCGCCAGGACCGGCGCGACAGGCCGCACGGCGTTGCGGCCACGGCAGCGCGCATCCCTGCCCGCGCTGAGCGCCGGCGCAGCCGGCATTGTTGGCGTCGGCACCGCCCGCTATAACCGCATGGCGGCAAGAGGGAAGAGAGGCGAGGGTGGGCGTCTCCAGCATGACGGGATTTGCCCGGGCCGAGGGTGAAGCCGACGGCATCTCCTGGATTTGGGAGCTGAAGAGCGTCAACAGCCGTTCGCTCGATCTGCGGCTGCGCCTGCCGCCCGGTTTCGACCCGCTCGAAGCGCAGCTGCGCGCGGGCCTGGCGCGGCGCTGCCGGCGCGGCAA
>JBGPTQ010000071.1:0-7876 GCA_041490725.1 Allostellaceae bacterium
CGGGTGCGGTCGGCCGCCTGGGCGATGAAGATCTCCGGCGAGGCGATGACCTCCCAGCCGGCGGAATGATGCTCGCCGATCCACGCTTCGTCATAGCCGAGCCAGTCGAGCCATTCGATCAGCTCCATGTCGCGCGCCATCGCCAAGGTCGGGTTCTCGCCAAGGCGATGGAACGGCGCGAGAAAAATGCCAAATTTCATGCCGCGCTGCGCCATCCGGGTATCCTCCAGCGGTTCATCGCTCTATCCTGCCCCGATTGCCGAACGAACGCACGGGGTAGACCGACATGATCCACGTGATTGCCATCCTGACCGCCAAGCCGGGCAAGCGCGACGAGGTGCTGGCCGCGTTCCGCGCCAACATGCCGGCAGTGCACGCCGAGAAAGGCTGCATCGAGTATGGCCCGGCGGCCGACGCCGAAGGCGGGCCTGGCGCCAAATACGGGCCCGACACCTTTGTCGTGATCGAGAAGTGGGAAAGCCTCGACCATCTCAAAGCCCATGCCGCCTCGCCGCATATGGCCGCCTATGGCGCCAAGACCCGCGACCTCTTGGCCAACCGCGAGATTCACGTCCTGTCGCCGACCGCGTGATTATTCACAATGAGGCGGTGAGCCTGTGAGGAGAGAGAAAAAAAGAAACGCTTTGTCGCAGCGGACGCAAAGGATACGCGAAGGTCGCAAAGAAGTTTTATGGCGCTTCGCGCCCTTTGCGTGACCTTCGCGTCCTTTGAGGTAGGTGTTTTCTTCTCTGTGTCTCACGGCCTCATTGTTAACTATCCAATGTGCAGCACCGCCTTGCCGGTGAATTCGCGATCGATCAGGCGGCGGGCGATTGCGCCGATCTCGCTCCACGGCGCCTCGACCGCGATCTGCGGGCGTAATTTTTTGGCCGCGATCAGATCGGCCAAGAGCGCCAGGCCGATGCTGGCACGCTCGACGCTCATCAGCTCGTGAAACAGGGTGAGCCCGTAGAGCCGCGCGCCGCCGGTGCCGAAAAAATTGCGGCTCTCGACGGTCGCAGTGGCGGCGTCCGATATGCCGAGCGTGACGCAGGTGCCGTTCGGCTGCAGCATGCCGAGCGCCGCGCTCAGCGCCGGGCCGCCCAGCGAATCGAGGATCAGCCAGAATGGCCCGTATGGCTTGGCGGCCAGGAGATCGCGGCCGAGCACGACCCGCCCGCCGCACCATTCGGCGACCGCCTCACGCGATTCCGGCCGCCGCACATGCCCCCACACCAGCGCGCCGGCGGCGGAAGCGAGCTGGCAGGCGAGATGCCCGACCCCGCCCGAGGCGCCGTCGATCAGTACCTTGCGGCCCAAGAGGAGGCCGCCCTGGCGCAGTGCGTGCAGCGCGGTGAGGCCGGCGACCGGCAGCGTCGATGCCTGGGCATCGCTGACCACGTCGGGCAAGGCGGCGACCGCGTGGGTGCGGCAATTGACCCGCTCGGCCCAGGCGCCCGAGGGCAGGATGCCGACAACCCTGGTGCCGGGCTTGGGGCCGCTGCCGTCCGCCGCGGCGGTTTCGACCACACCGGCGAAATCCCATCCCGGGCGCCAGCCCGGCTCGGCCTGGGTCAGCGCGCGGCGGGTCTCGCCGCGGTTCAAAGAGATCGCGCTCACCCGCACAGCGACCTCGTCGCGGTCGGGGTCGCGCAATTCGACCTGGCGCACCGCAAGCTTCCCCGGCGCGGCGGGATCGACGACAACGGCACGGATCTGTTGCGGCATCAGTGCCTCCGGCGGTTGATTTTCACTCGGAAGAGCATAGCGGGGCGGCTTCCGCCCAGCGAGCCGCTTCGCTCTCCCGCTGTTTTCGCTGTTATCTGCAAGAAAAATACAGCGGAGTGCTTGGTTGGGAGGGATCCCTTTCCGATTCCATCGTCTGCACCTTAGCATAGTCGCATCGTAATGTCAATAGCAAAATGCTATATCAGCAACCATGGCGTTACCCGTTGTGCGCCCCCGTCACCTCCTCACGCGTCACGATCACTTCACCCGACGCGGTCAGGCGCACCAGGTTGATCGTGTGGACATAGTCGGGCGAGCCCGAGTAGTAGGCCGGGACGGCGCCGCAGCCGACCTGGGCGGCGCGGTCCCAGTGGCCGAGCGCGAGATAATCGGCCCCGGTCGCGGCGATCATCGCGTCGCTGATCAGCCACGACGGGCGCAGCGGGTTGGCCCAGGTTTCGGGCGGCTCGTAATGGCCGTGGCCCATTGCGATGTGCCAGCGCGCCGCGCGCCCCGGCGGATCGCGCAACGGCACCATGTCCATGTAATCGCGGTGCGCGTTGCCCCAGATTTCGAGCTCCAGCGCCGCGAAATTCAGCGCCCGGTCATGGGTGATGCCGAGGATGCTGAGGTTCGCAATCTGGGCGAACCCGCCGCGGACATAGATCGAATCCGAGGTCGCCGGATCGTGGTTGCCGGGCAGGATCACGACCGGCAGCCCGGCATCGGCGAGCACCCGGCCGGCGCGGTCGATCGTCGCCGAGGTAACCATGTGATTGTCGAAGGTGTCGCCGGCGAGCAGCACGATGTCGGCGCCTAATGCGCCCGCGGTCGCCAAGACGGCGCTGAGGCCGCCGGTGCCGTCGCCACCATGCAGCGCGGCGATGCGCTCGTCGTCGACATGCAAATCCGAGCTGTGGACCAGCCGCAATTCGCGGGTGACAGATTTATTGGTCATCCGCGATCTATAGCCCCCGCTGCGGGCGGCGCGCAATGCGTGGAGCCGCCGCGGGACCTAGGTATAGATGATATGTATGCTATCGGCGCATCCGGCGGGTTCTCCCCGCTACGCCAGAACAGCGCCCGCCGCGAACGAACCATGGCAGCCATTCCGCGATATAGCCTCCATACGGGTCCGGTGATCCTGTCGGCCGGTTTCCGGCCGTTCTTTCTCGGATCGGCAATCTGGGCTGCCCTGGCGATCCCCCTCTGGCTCGCCGTTTACGGGGGCGGGGTTGCCGCGCCGAGCCTGCTGCCGCCGCTCGTCTGGCATGTCCATGAGATGGTTTTCGGCTTTGCCGCCGCGACGGTCGCCGGCTTTCTCTTGACCGCAATCCCGAATTGGACGGGCCGGAAGGCGCTGCAAGGGTGGCCCCTGGCAACGCTGGTGCTGCTGTGGGCGATCGGGCGGATAGCCGTTCTGCTGTCCGGCGATATCGGCGGGGCGGCGGCCGCCCTCGCCGATTTGAGCTTTCCGACCGCGTTTCTCGGTATCGTCGCACGGGAGATTGTCGCCGGGCGAAACTGGCGCAACCTGCCGATACTGGCCGCGCTGTCGCTGCTTCTCGCCGGCAATTGCCTCGTCCATTTCGCTGCGTTGGGGATCGCCGATACCGCCGATCTGGGGAATCGCATCGGCCTCGTCACGCTGCTGATGCTGATCTCGCTCGTCGGCGGCCGGATCATTCCGAGCTTCACGCACAACTGGCTGACGAAGACGCGCCCGGCGATAAAGCCGCCGATACCGGAGGGTCCTTTCGACCGGGCGGCGCTGGTCGTCACGGCGCTGGCGCTGGCGGCATGGGCGCTCGCACCCAACGCCATGATAACCGCGTGGGCAAATTTCGTTGCGGGCGGTGCCGTCGCACTGCGTCTGTCGCGCTGGCGCGGCATCCGAACCACGCAAGAGCCGCTGCTCCTGGTTCTCCACATGGGTTACGCCTGGCTTGCCCTGGGCCTCCTGTTGCTCGGGCTCAACCGGTTCCTCGAGGTTCTGCCCGCAACAGCCGCACTGCACGCGCTGACGGTCGGCGCGATCGGCACGATGACGCTTGCGGTGATGACCCGCGCCTCGCTCGGCCACACCGGCCGCAGCCTCACGGCCGGGCCAGGCACAAAGGCGATCTTTCTCCTGATCACGCTTGCCGCGGTTCTGCGCGTCCTGTCGCCGCTGGCGGGTGACCAAACGGGCCTGGTGCTGCCGTTGGCCGGCGCCTCATGGAGCGCGGCCTTCGGTCTCTTCGCGGCTCTCTATGGCGGAGCGCTGGCCCGGCCGCGCGTTGAAGGCAACGCCGCACGGGCGATCTGACCGGGATGGGCTCCGCGGGGGTGTTGCGCCGCGGATCAGGTGCGCTCGAAATCGATGCGCTCGGTGACCGGGAGGCCATAAAGCTGGCGGCGCAGGCAGTCGAGCCCCAATTCGACCGCGCCGAGGCGCACCCATTCGCGCCCGCCGAGGATCCGCGAGCGCCGCGATTCGGTTGCCCCCTCGGTCGCGATGCCGATGCAGATCGTGCCGCCGAAATCGATCCGGTCGGGGCCGTCGTCGAGATCGATCAGCACCGCAAGCGCGTGGCTGGCGCCGCCGTCGCGGCGGGCGGCCTCTGCCACCGCCTCGGCGCTTTCCCGCGTGATCTCGGCCGGGATGGTGAGGCGCAGCGCGTCCCATAATTCGCCGATGTCGCGGGCGACGATGCCGCGGCGGAACACAGCTTCGGCGCCGGGCAGCGGAGCAATGCGCGCCGCCATCTGGCCGCTGGTGAAGGTCTCGACCAGGGCCAGCGAGCCGCCGCGCTCGCCGAGCGCCTTCAAGATCACTCCTTCGAGCGTGTCGTCGTCCTCCGCCATGATGAAATTGCCGAGCCGCTTCCTCACCTCGGCGACGACCGGCCCGAGCTTTCGCTCGATATCCGCCCGGTCGGCGCCGCGCACGGTCAGCTTGGTTTCGATCTGCGGGTAATGGGCGCGGAAGCCGAGCTTGATGCTGCCGTCGGGAACCAGCGCCGCGACACCGTCGAGCAGCGCATCGACGTGGCTCTCGCCGAGGCCGTAGGAATGAAAGCGCTTCAGCTGGATCGCCGTCTGGGCGCCGCCGCGGGCGAGCAGGCGCGGGATGATTTGCTCCTCGATCATGCGGCGCAACTCGCGCGGCACCCCCGGCGTGAAGAAGAAGCGCGCCTTACCGATATCCATCGCAAAGCCGCAGGCGGTGCCGATCGGATTGTCAAGGATTTCGGCGCTGGTCGGCAGCATCGCCTGTTTCCGATTGTTGGGTGACATGACGCGGCTGCGGCGGCGGAAAAACGCCTCCATCGTGACCAGCCACTCCTCGCTCAGCGCGAGCTCGACCCCGGCGGCGCGTGCGGCGATCTCCTGCGACAGATCATCGACCGTCGGCCCGAGGCCGCCATTGACGATCACCGCATCGGCCCGCTCGCCGGCGTGCAAGAACGCCGCGAGCAGCGTGTCAGGGTCGTCGCCGACCGTCGTCCCCCAGCGCACCGACAGCCCGACATCTTCGAGCTTCTGGCTGATATAGCTGAAATTGGTGTTGACGATTTTCCCGGTGAGGACTTCGTCGCCGGTGCAGATGATCTCGATGCGCATAAAGCGGGCCTTTCGCAGCTATCGCGGCGGAAACAGAAGGAGGGCCAGGAATGCGGTTCGCCGTGCACCGGAACAGCGATCGAACCGCTGCAGGCCGATGCGGGCGGTATTTACCGCAAGCAGAGCATCCGACCGCTTCAGGTGAACTCCAGGATCGTAATCGGCACCATGCCTGCTTAGTTGCAGTTCAATCACGATGCTTGCGAGCGCCTGCAAGTCGGGCCCGAAGCCACCTTCCGGTTCGTAGCGCCGATACTTCGCCGATAAGCTCGGCTTTGCCAGTTCCACGGACAGGTCACGTAGCGTTCGATGGTCGACGCTGCGATAAGCCAACCCGTATTCGATGCTCGTACGCTTAGTGCTGCCAACGAACTCATCTGCCGCGGCCGACAGCAACCCGTGAAAGAGGCCGTAGTAGGCTCCCGATATGGCTCGTCTAAGATCTGTTTGCCGCGCGGCACCGGGCCCTGTCGGGGCAATCAGTCTCTCGGCCTGTTCGAAGAAATGCTCAACATTCGGGATCGTCACCGACCGCCAACTCTTCTTCGGTTGCGTATGTGACGAATGGCGTCCGCTCGTCGTGCGCTTCGTAAAGGCGGGTGCGAATATCGACCAGGTTGTCTACCAAATCATCGCCTTTGATCCGGTCTACCGCGCCTGGCGTGATGACGATCGTAATGCGCAACGCATCCTTGCCGTCCAGGTCGCTCCATGGCTCGGTGAAGACCCGGACGACGTTCTCTCGCCCGAGCTTGGACTTGGCGATTACCTCGAGCATCTGGGTGGTTTGGGCATCGTCGAGCATCGGCGTAGCCTAACCGAGCATCAGCGGAAATGCACGCAGCGCTGTTGCTCACGCCATGAAGTTGAGCCGCAAGCCGGGCTCCGGCCAGTCCATCGCGGCGAGCTGGCCCGACGCCGACAGCGTGATGTAGGCGGTGCGCAGATCGGGCCCGCCAAAGCAGATGTTGGTCGGATAGACATCGGGCATCTTGACTTGCCGCACCACCCGTCCCGCCGGCGAAATGACGGTGATGTGGCCGGTAATCAGCGTCGCGACGCAGATGTTGCCCGAGGCCTCGACCGCCAGGCTGTCGAAGCGCTGAAAGCCGGGCAGCCCGCAAATGAGGCGGCCGCCAAAGGGCGCCGGGAACGGCTCCCGCTCGATGATTCCCGGCGCGAGGATATCGAAGGCGAAGAGGCGCGAGGTCTCGGTATCGGCGACATAGACCACCTTTTCGTCAGGCGACAGCCCGACCCCGTTGGGCGTGATGATCGGGTACACCAGTTCGATGATCTTCGAGCCGTCCGGCAGGGCATAATAGAGGCCGCCGTTGTCGCGGTGACGGGCGAGCCGCTTGCCGAGATCGGTGAAGTAAAATCCGCCCGATTTGTCGAACACGATGTCGTTCGGCGCCGACAATTTGTGCGGGCCGCAATGGGTATAGAGAAGGCGCGTGGCGCCGGTCTTGATGTCAATGCGCTGGATATAGCCGCCGGCGTAATCCCTGGCGGGGCCGGTCGACAGAAAGCTCGGGCTCGTTTCGTAGACGGCGCCGCCGTTGTTGCAGACATAGAGCGCCCCATCGGGGCCGAGAGCCAGCCCGTTCGGCCCACCGCCGGCCTTGCCCACCTCGGATTTCGCACCGTCGGGCATGATTCGCGTCACCGCGCCGCCGGCGATCTCGCCGAGGATCACCGAGCCGTCTGCCATCGCCACCGGGCCCTCGGGGAAACGCAAACCGCTCGCCACGATCCGAATGTCGGCCATGCTGCTCTCCTCTCATCGCTCGTGATAATAGTTCTGTCGCGAGACACCCCACGCCGTCAATGCGCTGACCTGAAAAATCCGCTCTGCCATTGAAACCGCCCGCCGCGCTCGCCACGTATCGCCCTGATCGTGTTTCGACGCTGGTTTGCTCTATTCCGGCCTGCTACCCAGCTACCCGAGAGTGCTTCCCAAAATTGGAATATGGTCCAACCGGCTACGGAGCCGGCTGTGAGATCTCTTTAAAGGAAGCGAAGAATGGCTACGGGTACGGTAAAGTGGTTTAACGCGCAAAAGGGCTATGGTTTCATCCAGCCCGACGACGGGTCCAAGGATGTCTTTGTCCATATCTCCGCCGTCGAGCGGTCGGGGATGGGCAATCTACGGGAAGGCCAGAAGCTCAACTACGAGCTCGAGCGCGGCCAGCAGGGCAAGACCTCGGCGGTAAACCTCCGCGCGGAATAGTTCCGACCACGGCCGCGTGCCGCCCGCTGCCCCCTCGGCGTTTTGGGGCAGCGGGCGGCGCCGGTTTTGCCGGAGGAGAACATGGCCGAGCACAAATTCACGGTCGGCCAAGCCGTTCACTTTTCGCCCGATCGGCGGGATGACGGCTCGGCGCGAGGCCGCTACACGGTCGTGCGGCTGCTTCCCGAAGAGGGCAACACGCCCCAATACCGCATCAAAAGCAAGACCGACGGGCACGAACGGGTGGTCCGCGAAACCCAGCTGGAGCGGCGAGCCGTCTAGCCGGCCGGTCAGAAACGCAGCGAAAAG
>JBGPTQ010000072.1:0-7735 GCA_041490725.1 Allostellaceae bacterium
CTGCGTGACATGCTCGATTGCTCTATCCCTCTCGACTACAATTTGGCGAGTGCCGGACAGACTCTAAAATCCAAAAAACAATCGTATGTGTGGTTATCCTTGGCCATACTTGGCCCGTTTGGATTTATTATCCCGACCATGCTCAGAGACAACACACAGAATCCTGGAGATTTATATCAACATTTTGTTGGGAAACTAGAGATCTATCTACGTGTTGCATATGAATTATGTTTTTTCGTCGTCGTGTGGGTTGTTGCGTATCAAACGATTGTTTTGAAGCGCGACCTCATGATTATGTATGAATCCATCGCCACCGGTACTCCCACAGAAAAAATCATTAATCTACAATTGGCCTCCAGCGGTATGTGGGCGGCCGGCGAGGGGTTGGAAGAGGTATATCTGGCGGTTCTTTTCTATTTGCTGTGGCCGATTTGCTTTAACGCTGTCGGTCACCTGGCCAAATTACGGGCCTCCTCCAAAAAGGCTTAACGCACTCGCCGTTCCGGTGCCGCGGGCACCTGCAGCAAAGCGGTGGCGCTTCGCGGCGCGACGCGGCAACATGGGGAAGCGGTGGCGCCGGTCGCCCGAGCGCCAAGCCGTGCGCTTATGTGAGAGGTCGCCAGATGCCGCAGTATCGCCTGATTTCCGCCGATTCGCATGTCAGCGAGCCGCCTGATCTGTGGGTGACTCGGGTTGACCAGAAGTATCGCGAGCGGGCCCCGCGCCTGGCGGTCGATCTGCCGGGCAAGGAGGGCGCTTATTTCCTTTACGAAGGCTATGCCCCGCACCCGATCGGCATCGGCCTCGGCGCCGGCAAGAGCCCCGAGGAATTGAAGGACTTCCTGACCAAAGCGACCTATGCCGATGCCCGTCCCGGCGGCTGGGACCCGGCCGAGCGGGTCAAGGACAACGATATCGACGGGGTCGAGGCCGACGTCCTCTACACCACGCTCGGCTTTCGCATTTTCTGGCTCAAGGACGCCGGGCTGCAGGCCGACTGTTTCCGCGCCTACAACGACTGGCTCGCCGAATTCTGCGGCTATGCCCCAAAGCGCATGGCGGGGCTGGCGATGATCTCGCTCTACGACCCGAAGGCCGGGGCGCAGGAGCTTGAACGTTGCGCCAAGCTGGGCCTCAAGGGCGCGATGATCTGGTGCTCGCCGCCCGAGGCACAGCTCTACAGCTCGGACATCTACGACCCGTTCTGGGCGACCGCGCAGGAACTGAAGATGCCGATCAGCCTCCATGCCATCACCGGCATGGGCATGGAGAGCCAGTGGAACTGGGGCGAGCGCTACATGCGCACCACCGTCTTGTCGCATGAGGTCGAGAAATCATTCAGCGTCTTGATTTTCTCCGGTGTGCTCGACCGTTTTCCGAACCTCCAGATCGTCTCGGCGGAAAACAATTGCGGCTGGATCCCCTATTACCTGCAGCGGATGGACCGGCTGTTCGAGCGCTCCCGCGCCGCCTCCGGCTTCCCGAACAAGATGAAGCCGAGCGAGTATTTCCAGCGCCAGATGTGGTGCACCTATATCGACGATTATGTCGGGGTCGCCAGCCGCCGCTTCATCGGCGTCGACCGGATGATGTGGTCGTCGGATTATCCGCACCAGGCCTCGTCCTGGCCGCATTCGCAGGAGGTGGTCGAGCGCGACTTCAAGGAGGCGACCGCCGAAGAGCGCTTCAAGATCACCCGCGGCAATGTCGCCCGGCTCTACGGCTTCGCGGCTTAGATCGTAAGCGACAGCGCACCCAAAATTTGCCTTCCCCGAGCTTGGCCCGGGGGAGGCGAGGAATCGCAAACAGGGTCGCCGATGGCCGGACCAAATCCGGCCAAAGCGCAAGTGGGTGCCGATACTGTACTCGCTTCAGTCAGGGAGCATCGGCCCAGCCATGCACGAAAAGACTGTCGATATCCCGACCGCCGACGGGCAGATGGAGACCTTCATCGCTCATCCCGAAGAAGGCGGGCCGTTCGCTCCGGTCGTCGTCTACATGGATGTCTGGGGCCTGCGCGAGGAGCTTTGCGACATCGCCCGTAAGGTGGCGGTGGTCGGGTATTACGTGCTGCTGCCGGACCTCTACTACCGTCAGGGCCGCATCCGCCACCAGTGGCGCGACGCCGGCGGCCGGATGATCTCGATGCACAACCTCGATCCCGAGCGCCAGGCCCAGGTGCGCGCGCCGCTGCAGAAATTGTCCGACGCGATGGTGGTCGCCGATAGCGGCGCGATGCTCACATTCATCGACCGGGGCGAGCCGGTGCGCCGGGACGCGGTCGGCTCGATCGGCTACTGCATGGGCGGGCGTCACGTAATCTGCGTCGCCGCAGCCTATCCCGAGCGCTTCGTCGCCGCGGCGAGCCTGCACGGGACCCAGCTCGTCTCCGACCGCGAGGCCTCGCCGCACCGCCTGGCCAGATTGCTGCGCGGCGAACTCTATTGCGGCTTCGCCGAAAAGGACCCCAACGCAACGCCCCCAATCCGCGCCGCGCTCACTGACGCGTTCGCGGGCTGCGCGGTCGATTGCCGCTTTTCGCTTCATGCCGGCGCTGAGCATGGCTATGCGCTACCCGATCGCGACATCCACGACAAACGCGCTGCCAACCGCGACTGGGAGCTGATTTTTGCAATGTTCCGGCGCCAGCTTTCGGCGCCATAGCGATTCGCGGCGCGCCAAGGACGTGTTCAATGCGTTGCTGAATTCCGAGCGTTCGTCAAACGGGCGCAGCCGATCACGGACGATTAGGGGGAATCATGCCCAGCTTGTCCGAACTGACACCAGCCGAGCGGGCGCGGCTGCTCGGCAGGCCCGAGGGCGAACTCGGCATCGCTCTCGGCGGGGTAATGAACCAGACCAACGCCAAGATTATCGAGACCGTCTACCGCCGGCTCGGGCTTCAGAGCGGCCACAGCGTACTCGAAATCGGCTTCGGCAATGGCCGCACGGTACCTCTGCTGATGCAGCAAGCCGACGCGCTCAGCTATGTCGGCATCGACATTGCGAAGACGATGCTCGGCGAAGCCAGTAGCTTCAATCGCACCTTGATCGAAGGCGGGCGGGCCACGTTCCACCTGGCCTCGGCCGAAGCGATCCCGTGCCCGGACGGCACCTTCGACCGGGCGTGTGCGGTCAATGTCGTGTATTTCTGGACCGACCCGGTGCGAGTGCTGACCGAGATCCGCCGGGTATTGCGGCCCGGCGGCTTCAGCATCATTGCCGGCATGGATACCGCGACGGCGGCCGCCGCGCCGTTCTACCGGGCGGAATTCGGTCTCCATGTACGAGAGGCTGATGAATTGATCGGCATGCACCGCGATGCGGGTTTTGCTGCGATCGAGGTCGAGCCTTTCGACGAAATTACGAAACTCGGCGACGGGACCCCGTTCGCACGGCACTATCATCTGGCGATCGCAAGTCGGTAGGCTTTCGGGTTACGAGCATCACTGTTGCCGTGCAGCATGCGGCGAGCGGTCGGATAGGCTGATAGAGGGAGAAGACCGTGCAATTGAGCCGTGAGGAGCTGGTCCGGGCCTATCGCAGCATGGTCACGATCCGCCGATTTGAGGAGCGGGTGCAGGAGGAGTTCTCGAAGGGCGGCATTCCCGGCTTTGTCCATCTCTATGCCGGCGAGGAAGCTTCGGCCGTGGGGATGTGCATGCATCTGGGGCCCAAGGACTACATCGCCAGCACCCATCGCGGGCACGGCCACTCGATCGCCAAGGGCTGCGACGTCGTCGGCATGATGCAGGAATTGTTCGGCAAGGCGGGTGGCCTCTGCGGCGGTAAGGGCGGCTCGATGCACATCGCCGATCTCGACCAGGGGATGCTCGGCGCCAACGGCATCGTCGGCGGCGGCCCACCTTTGGTGGTCGGCGCCGCGCTAACCGCGAAGACGCTCGGCACCGGCACGGTCGCGGTGTGCTTCTCGGGGGATGGCGCCTCCAACCAGGGCACCACCTTCGAGGCGATGAACATGGCGGTGGTGCTGAAGCTGCCGGCGATTTTCGTCTTCGAGAACAACCAGTACGGCGAGGGCACCGGGGTCGCCTACGCGGTCGGCAGCCATGACATCGCCGGCCGGGCCCGCGGCTTCGGCCTGCCTGCGGTCAAGGTCGACGGCGACGATTTCTTCGCCGTCCATGAGGCGGCGTGGGAGGCGGTCGAGCGCGCCCGCTCGGGCGGCGGCCCCTCGGCGATCGAGGTCGATACCTGCCGCTTCTATGGCCACCATTCGGGCGACGCGCAGCTTTATCGCGGCAAGGACGAAGTGAAGCGCCTGCGCGAGGAGCGCGATTGCCTGCAGAATTTCCGCCGCCGGGTCAGCGAAGCCGCGCTGCTGGAACCCGCCGAGCTTGACGCGGTCGACAGCGAGGTCGCGGCATTGATCGACCGCGCGGTCGAGACCGCCCAGGCATCGCCGGTGCCGCCCGAAAGTGCGCTGCTGACCGATGTCTATGCGTCGTATTAAAAGTAGTAAAAACGCTTTAGCGCAAAAGACGCGGAGGTTACGCGAAGTACGCAAAGGATATGAGCTAATCCTACTCAGCGTCCTTTGCGAAGCCTTTGCGTCCTTTGCGGTGAAGTGTTGGTTTTTTTAAAAGGGGCCTTGCGATGCCGTTGAAATCGATCCGCCAGGCGCTGAACGAGGCGCTCGCCCAGGAGATGCGCCGCGATCCGCGCATCATCGTGATCGGCGAAGATGTCGCCGGCGGCGCCGGCAGCGAGGGTCAGCGCGACGCCTATGGCGGCGTGCTCGGCGTCACGAAGGGGCTCTTCGGCGAGTTCGGCGAAGCGCGGGTCATCGACACGCCGATCACCGAATCCGCGATCATGGGCGCCGCGGCGGGTGCCGCGATGACCGGCCTCAGGCCCGTCGCGGAGCTGATGTTCAGCGATTTTTTCGGCGTCTGCTTCGACCAGATCTTCAACCAGGCCGCCAAGTTCCGCTACATGTTCGGCGGCAAGGCGACGACCCCGCTAGTCATCCGCACGATGATCGGCGCGGGCAGGAGCGCCGCGGCGCAGCACTCGCAGAGCCCCTATCACATCTTCACCTCGGTGCCGGGCCTGAAATGCGTCGTGCCGTCCAACGCCTATGACGCCAAGGGCCTCCTGATCCAGGCGATCCGCGACGACGACCCGGTGATCTTCTGCGAACACAAATTGATGTACGACCTCCGCTGCGAGGTGCCGGACGAGCCCTATACGATCCCCTTCGGCGAAGCCAACATCGTGCGCGACGGTGACGATGTGACGATCGTCGCCCTCGCCCGCATGGTGCATTACGCGGGCGAAGCGGCGGAGGCACTGGCGAAAGAAGGGATCGAGGTCGAGCTGATCGATCCGCGCACAACGTCGCCCCTCGACGAGGACACGATATTGGAGAGCGTCGAGCGAACGGGGCGGCTCGTCATCGTCGACGAGGCGACGCCGCGCTGCTCGATCGCGACCGACATCGCCGCTCTCGTTGCCGACCGCGCTTTCGCCGCGCTGAAGGCGCCGATCCGGCGGGTGACCGCGCCGCACACCCCGGTGCCGTTCACCCCCTCCTTAGAAAAGCTCTACATCCCGAGCCCGGAAAAGATCGCCGCGGCGGTGCGCGAGGTCCACGGTTACGCCAGGTAAAGGCGCGCCGCGTCGCCAAGGCTGTCATTGCGAGGAGCGCAGCGACGAAGCAATCTCGATGGACCCAGTCCACCCGGCACGAGATTGCGTCGCTTCGCTCGCAATGACAGCAAGGAATTGAGGGCGCAATGATCGATGCGATCACCCCGATAACCATGCCGAAATGGGGCCTGACGATGACCGAGGGCAAAATCCTCGGCTGGCTCAAGCAAGAAGGCGACCTCTATCGCGCCGGCGAGGAATTGCTCGAAATCGAGACGACCAAGATCACCAATGTCTTCGAGGCCGGCGAGCCCGGCACCTTGCGCCGCATCGTCGCCGCGGCGGGGACGACCTTGCCGATCGGCGCGCTGCTCGCGGTGGCGGCGCCGCAGAGCGTGCCCGATGCCGAGATTGCCGCTTTCGTCGCCGCTTTCGTCGCACCTGAGCCGGCCGCCGCGGAAGCGGCGGCAGACAGCGCCCTGGCGCCGCGCGACATCGAGGTCGGCGGCCGCCGCCTGCGCGTGCTCGATCTCGGCGGCGGCGATATCAGTCCGGAGGCGATCCCGGTCGTGCTGGTGCATGGCTTCGGTGCCGACCTCAACAGCTGGATGTTCAACCAGCCAGCGCTCGCCGAGACCCGGCGCGCGATCGCGCTCGACCTGCCGGGCCATGGCGGCTCGACAAAGGAGGTCGGCGCCGGCAACGCCGAGGCGCTGGCGGCGGCGGTCGCCGACGCCCTCGATGCGCTCGGCCTGGAGCGGGTCCACCTCGTCGGCCATTCGATGGGCGGAGCGGTCGCGCTCGCGCTGGCCGGGGGTCGGCCGGAGCGGATCGCCTCGCTGACCCTGATCGCCGCAGCCGGCCTCGGCCCTGACATCAATGCGGCGTTCATCGACGGCTTCGTGCGGGCGCAGCGGCGCCGCGACGCGCAGGAGGTGCTCGCGCTCCTCGTGCACGATCCGGCGCTGGTCAGCCGGGCGATGGTCGAGGATTTGCTGCGCTACAAGCGGCTCGACGGGGTCGCCGCGGCGCTGGAGACGATCGCGCGCGCCTGGTTCCCGGACGGCCATCAGGCGCTCGATCTGCTTCCGGCGCTCGGCGCGCTGTCGCTGCCGGTCCAGTTGATCTGGGGCCGCGACGACCGCATCATCCCGCTCGCCCACGCCGAAGCCCTGATGGGCAAGCTGCCCGTGCACATTGTGGACGCGGCCGGCCACCTGCCGCATATGGAAAAATCCGGCGAGGTCAACCGGCTGATCGCCCGCTTCATCGCGGCTCACGCTTAGGACCGGTCCGGGAACAACTGCACGGTTTGGACCGCGGGCCTCCGGCCCGCATGGGGCCGGGACGGCCGCGTTCCCAGGATCGGCGTGTGCCTGAGGCGATTCGATAATTTCCCGACGATTCCTCAGAGTCTGTCCGGGAACATTATGTGGGGTTGCATAGCTTGCGCAGCATCAGGCGGATTGATGCGAGACGCAGGAAGGCAAGCGCCTTGCGGTTGAGGTTTTCCCAATCCTTGGCCAGCCGGCGGCAACGGTTGAGCCAGGCCAGGGTGCGCTCGACGACCCAGCGTTTGGGCAGGACGACGAAGCCTTTGGCGTGGTCGGAGCGCTTGACGATCTCGATATTGACCCGGCGCAGGATTTTCGCCACCGCCTGTTGGAATTCCGGCCCTTGATAACCGCCATCGGCATAGAGCTTCAGCAGGAACGGAAACCTGCCGAACAGGGTGCAAAGCAGCAGCGCCCCGCCGTCGCGATCCCCGGCCTTCCCCACGGATCAAGTCCGCGGGCTGAAGGCCCACGGGGCAGGCTCTGAATGTCGGCCGGATGTACGATGGCGTGCAGCAACAAGCCCTGCGTATCTAACAGGATATGGCGCTTCTTGCCCTTGACCTTCTTGCCCGCGTCCCACGGGTCGCGGCCTTGCCGCGCCCGAGGGCAGGCTCCGCCATGCGGATCGATCGAGACCGTTGGGCGGGCTCCTCAGGATGAGGTTTTGTCTTATTTCCATCATGGACTTAAACCCATCCTGAGGAGGCGCGAAGCGCCGTCTCGAAGGACGCGGATCGTATTGCAGCCCGTCGCCTGTCGGCATGGCGAGATTTATTCACAAGCTC
>JBGPTQ010000073.1:0-7655 GCA_041490725.1 Allostellaceae bacterium
CGCTACAGCCGGCGCGGCATCATCCCGCAGGCCTATATCGAAAATGTCGTGCGCTATGTGCGCAAGGGCGGCGCCTTTCTCGAAGCCGCCGGCCCCAGCTTCGGCACGCCAATGAGCCTGTTTCGCACGCCGTTGGGCGAGATCCTGCCGACCGAGCCGACCGGCAATGTCGACGAGGAGGGCTTCAAGCCGCAGCTGACCCAGCTCGGCCGGCGCCACCCGGTGACCGAGAATTTGTCGGGCGCCGGCAAGCCGGGCGAGACGCCGGCATGGGGCCGCTGGTTCCGCCAGGTCGAGGCGCGCGTCCATCACGGCACGACCATCATGAGCGGCGACCACGGCGCGCCGCTCTTGGTCCTCGACCGGGTCGGCAAAGGCCGGGTGGCGCAGCTCCTCTCCGACCAGATGTGGTTGTGGGCGCGCGGCTTCGAAGGCGGCGGGCCGCAGGCCGAGCTGTTGCGCCGGCTGGCCTATTGGCTGATGAAGGAGCCCGATCTCGAGGAGAACGACCTGCGTGCGGCGATCGAGGGCGACCGTCTCCTCGTCACCCGCCAGTCGCTCGAACCGGACGACCGGCCGGTCACGGTGACGGCGCCGGACGGGACCAGCGCGAGCCTCGCTTTGACACAAGACAGCGGCGGGCGCAGCAGCGGTTCGCTGGCGATTGCGCAGATGGGGCTCTACCGGGTCAGCGACGGCCTCCATACCGCGCTCGCCGCGGCCGGCCCGCTCAATCCGGTCGAGTTCGCCGATGTCCGTACCACCGCCGACGTGCTCGGTCCGGTGGCGCGGGCGAGCGGCGGCGGGGTATTCTGGATCGGCGAGGGCACCATGCCGGAAGTTCGCCGGGTGTCGCCGAGCCGCGCCGCATCAGGCCACAACTGGATGGGGCTTCGCCAAAACGGTGATTATCTGGTAACCGGCTTCAGCGAAACGCCGCTGTTTCCCGCTCTCGCCGCGGTGCTGCTGGCGATCGGCCTGTTGATCGCGGCATGGCGCCGCGAGGGGCGGTGAGGATTCCCGGTCGCGCGACTTCAGGTACCATCCTGGCGCGAGATTGCTTCGCTTCGCTCGCAATGACAGAATTTGTCATTGCGAGGAGCGCAGCGACGAAGCAATCCCGAGCCGATTAATCCGCCATGCTCCGCCAGATCCTCGCTCCCATTCACCCCGACGGCTGGAAGTTCATCGCCGCCGCGGCGCTGGCGACGGTGGTTCTCTTCCTCCTCTGGCGGCCGGCCGGCTGGGCCGGGCTGATCGTCACCCTGTGGATGGCGTATTTTTTTCGCGATCCCTGGCGGGTGACGCCGACCCGTCCGGGGCTGATCGTCAGCCCGGCCGATGGGATCGTCGTCGCGCTGGGTCCGGCGCCGCCCCCGCCCGAACTCGAGATGGGGGCGACCCCGGTGCCGCGGATCGGCATCTTCCTCAACCTCTTCGATGTCCATGTCGCGCGCGCGCCGGTCGGCGGCAGGGTCATGGCGCGGCGCTACACCAAGGGGCGGTTCGTCAATGCCAGCCTCGACAAGGCGAGCCTCGACAATGAGCGTCTGGCGATCCGCATTGCCCCCGGCGAGATGCCCGAGATCGCCCCCGGGATCGCCTTCGTGCTGATCGCCGGGCTGGTGGCGCGGCGCATCGTCTGCCCGGTCTATGAGGGTCAGCTTCTCGCCATCGGGGAGCGCATCGGCCTCATTCGCTTCGGCTCGCGCGTCGATGTCTATATCCCGCCGCCTTACGTGCCGCTCGTCGCGCTCGGCCAGCGCATGGTCGCCGGCGAGAGTGTGCTCGCCGACCGGCTGGCCCCCAAAGGGCTGATCTCCGAGCCGGCGCAGGGCGGCGTCGCGCATTGATCGCCCCCGGGATCGCCCCCCCGGGATCGCCCCCCCGGGATCGCCCCCCCGGGATCGCCCCCCGGGATCGGGTGAGCCGCAGCGTCGCGAATTCGTGTACACTGGCGAGCGAGGAGCCGCGATGAGAGGGTCCAAGGCGATGCGGTCGCCCAAGGTGCGGATGCGCGGGCGGGTGCGCCGGCCGCGCATGCGGCGCCGGCTGTCCGATTTGTCGGTCAACCGCATGGTGCCGAACGTGCTGACCCTGTTGGCGCTGTGCGCGGGGATGACCGCGATCCGTTTCGCGGTCAACGGCGACTTTCAATACGCGGTGTTCGCCATCATCGCCGCCGGCATTTTTGACGGGCTCGACGGCCGCCTGGCGCGGCTGTTGAAGGCGACCTCGCAATTCGGCGCCGAGCTCGACAGCCTCGCCGACTTCGTCAGCTTCGGGGTCGCCCCGGCCGCGGTCCTCTATCTGTGGACGATGGCGGCCTTGCACAGCATCGGCTGGGCGATCGTCTTGTTCTTCGCGGTCTGTTGCGCGCTGCGCCTGGCGCGCTTCAATACCCAACTCGCCGCCGATCCGCCGCCCTATGCCGCCAATTTCTTCAGCGGCGCGCCGGCGCCGGCCGGGGCCGGGCTGATCATGCTGCCGATGTTCATCAGCTTCGAGTGGGGCGGCGGATGGGCCGATTGGATCGCGCGCTCGCCATACCTCAACGCGGTGTGGATCAGCGGCGTCGCGCTGATGATGGTCAGCACCATACCGACGGTGTCGTTGAAGCGCATCCGCATCCCGCATCGTTTTGTGATACCGACCCTGCTCGGGATCGGCGTCATGGCCGGATTTTTCACCACGGCGCCGTGGCCGACCCTGACCTTTGTCGGAGCGGTCTATCTCGCTTCGGTCCCGCTGACGATCCGCGCCGCCGCGCGGGCGCGCCGCGCCGCCGCGGTGCGCCAGGCAGAACCGGCCCAGGCGCCGGCGCCACTGCCGGCCGCCGCGGTCCTGCCGCTCGGCGACGCCGCGCCGCCGGCGAGCGAATGGCGGCATTGAGCCGACCAGGGAAGACGAGCGATGCATTGTTTCAATCTGAAGAGCGAAGAGAAATTCGATCCCAAAAAGCATGTCGAGCGGGTGCTCGGGCGGGTCGCCGAGGGTGATGTCACGATCGCCTGTTGGGAGCCGGGGCAGACGAGCCCCTATCACTGCCATCCGCACGCGACCGAGATCTATTTCTGCTTCGAGGGCGGCGGCACGATGAAGACGCCGAGCGAGACGGTGGCGGTGGCCCCGGGCTCGTTTGTCGTCCATCCGCCCGGCGAATTGCACGAATGGGCCACCGGGCCAGAGCGCACCCTCTTGTTCCGCGTGCGCTATGGAAACGACATGACCGGGCGCACCAAGGAATGGCCGAGCAACCCCGACTGGAATCCGCGGCCCGCAGATTCCGAGTACTTCAAGGCGGACTGAAGACGCTGCAGCTCTGCCCCGGATGCCAACGATCACAATTGATGAAAGCCGTCTCGGCCACATATTCCGGGAGGCGCAGGGTCATTTCCGCGAGGATAACGCGGTGAACCGACAGACCTTGATCGATGTTGCAAACCGGCCCGCCAACCTTCTGGGGACGGATCATTTCGGTAATGCCTGGTTTGCGGAAACGCGTGCCGATGGGACCCAGATCTGGGCTCAGGTTCGCGACGGTAAGATCACCAACGGAGGGCTCAATCTCACCCCCCGTATTTTTCCGCTGTCTCCCTCTAGGGCTGTGTCCCGATCGGATCCGATACAATGAAAACGAAGCGTCTATCACCGGAACAGGCGTTCGATGCCATGTTCACCTTCCTGCAACGGTACTACGAACGGACGGGGGGGAAAGGCGAGTTGGGTGCCATATTGGGAGACATACAGATAAACCAGCGCGATGGTTTACCCTTTGATCCTGCTGCGAGGGATGATTGGCTTGCCGCGATCAATTGTGTTCTCGAAAAATCGGATTGACTCCAACTGGATGGAGCTGGCGAAGCATGGAAATGCCACAGAGAGGGAGACGCGGATGAGCGACCGCGAGGAGGAGCTCGGGTTCGCGCCCGAGCACGATGCGCCGATCCCCTATATGCAGCGCATCCGCGACTATTATCAGGCGCTCGGCTATGGCGCGCCGTATCGCTGGGCGCATTATGCCGAGGTGCCGTTCGCGCCGCTGACCAAGCAGCTGCGCGACAGCCGCATCGGGCTGATCACGACGGCGGCGCCCTACCAGCCGGACAAAGGCAATCAGGGGCCGGGCGCGCCCTACAACGCCGCGCCGAAATTCTACACGGTCTATTCCGGCGACAGCGCGGCCGAGCACGATCTGCGCATCGCGCATATTGCCTACGACCGCTCTCACACGACGGCCGAGGACAGCAACTGCTGGTTCCCTCTGCCGGCGCTGCGGCGGCTCGCGGCCGAGGGGCGGATCGGCGAGGTGGCGCCGCGCTTTCACGGCGCCCCGACCAACCGTAGTCACCGCACCACGCTTGACACCGACTGCCCCGAATTGCTGGCGCGGGTTCGCGCGGACAAGGCTGACGCGGTCATTCTCGTCGCGGTTTGACCGGTGTGTCACCAGACCGTGAGTCTGGCCGCCCGTCACCTCGAAGCGAATGGCATTCCGACCGTCGTCCTGGGCTGTGCCAAGGACATCGTCGAATATGTCGGCGTGCCGCGGTTTCTGTTCAGCGATTTTCCGCTCGGCAATCCGACCGGGCGGCCGAACGACCCGCAATCCCAGGCCGTCACCCTAGAACTCGCGCTGCGCGTGCTGGAATCGGCGCCGGCGCCGCGCACCACCGTGCAATCGCCGCTGCGATGGAGCGCCGATCCGGCCTGGAAGCTCGATTACTCCAATATCGCACGCCTCTCGCCGGAGGAGATCGCCCGCCGCCGCGCCGAATTCGACCGGCAGAAGGAGATTGCCAAGACGATCCGCACCAAGCCTCAGGCAGCCGAGTGACCCGAAGCGGGGCCTAACGCAATTTTCGGTCAATTCGGCGTACGCCGTGCCGGCCCCTCACCCTCCCACGCCTGCGGCGCGGGTCCCTCCCTCTCCCCGCGGCCGCGGGGAGAGGGTTGGGGTGAGGGGTCGGCACCGGCGGATCAACCTGCTCGAAATCCTTTCTAGGAGGAGGACGGCCCGGTCGGCGCGCGTCGCCCGCGGTGCGGCGCCGGGGCGGCGGTCGCACGAGATTTGCCTTCTGCCCCTTTGGCCCCTGCCGATGTCGCTCGCGGCCGTCGGCGCGCAATCCTGCCGGAGATTTCGGCCGCGGCGACGCCGGCGGCGCGATCGGAGAGCGCGGCGGCGAGCCTGATCTCCTCCTCGGCGATCTCGCTTTCCGCCCGGTGCCAATGCTCGTCGTGCTTGCCGTCGACGCGGCCTTCCGCGACCCAGATCTGATAGGCGCGTTCGCTGATCCGCTCTTGCCGATCCGATTGCATTCGCCCTCCTCGCCAGACCGCGGCATCGCCGGGTGCCTTCAGCGTCGGCCCCATATTAACTCAACCTGCGCTTGCAACACAGTAAATCAGCGCTGTGGTTGCAGCCGGTCGGTTGGCTTGCGGGGTCCGCGGATGGGCACTTAGGATGGCGTGCTCAAAATGCTCAATCAGATTGAGGAACCCCGATGCCCCACCTCGCCACCGATGACGACGTTAGCCTCTACTACGAAGAGGTCGGGTCCGGCCACCCGATCGTCTTCGTGCACGAGTTTGCCGGAGATTACCGCAGCTATGAGGCGCAGCTGCGTTATTTTTCGCGGCGCTATCGCTGCGTCGCGTTCAACGCGCGCGGCTATCCGCCCTCCGATGTTCCCGAGGACTGGCGGCAGTACTCGCAGGAACGGGCGCGCGACGATATCCGCGCGGTGCTCGATGGGCTCAAGATCGCCAAGGCCCATATCGTCGGCATCTCGATGGGCGGCTTTGCCGTCTTACATTTCGGCCTCGCCTATCCCGAGCGCGCCAGCGCGCTGGTGGTTGCCGGCTGCGGCTATGGCGCCCAGCCCGACAAGCGCCAGCAGTTCCAGGACGAAACCACGCGCACCGCGGCGCAGATCGAAAGCACCGGCATGGCCGAGGTTGCCAAAACCTACGGCATGGGCCCGACCCGCGTGCAGTATCTGAACAAGGACCCGCGCGGGTTTGCCGAATTCCTCGCCCAGCTCGCCGAGCATTCGACGCGGGGCTCGGCCAACACGATGCGCGGCGTCCAGGCGCGCCGGCCCTCGCTGTGGGAACTGACCGACCAGATGAAGCGGCTCGACGTGCCGACCTTGATCGCCACCGGCGACGAGGACGACCCGTGCCTCGAACCCGGCATCCTGATGAAGCGGACGATCCCCAGCGCCGCGCTCGTCGTCTTGCCCAATACCGGGCACGCCCTCAACCTCGAGGAGCCCGATCTGTTCAACCAGGCTCTGGCCGATTTCTTCCATCAGGTCGAAAGCGGCCGCTGGCCGCGCCGCGATCCGCGCTCGGTCACCGGCTCGATATTGGGGATGTGAACGCTGCTGTCATTGCGAGGAGCGGAGCGACGAAGCAATCTCCCTCGGGTGTAGCACAGTCGGATGGGGATTGCTTCGCTGCGCTCGCAATGACAGCTATCGGCCGCATCACTCCGCGGCGTTCACCTGTGGCACCGGCTGGGTCAGCGAGCCGGCCGGAGTCGGAATTCCATAGAGCCGGGCGCAATTGTCCCAGAGGATCTTGCGGCGTTGCCCGGCATCGAGCTTCAGACCGAAAAACTGCTGCAACGCTTCGGGAAACGCGCCGTCCGAGTGCGGATAGTCGCTCGACACGACGAAGTATTCCGCGCCCAGCTTGTTGACCGCATCGACCGCCGGCTCCTCGTCGACATCGAGGGCGATGTAGCATTGCCGGCGGAAATATTCGCTCGGCAGCATTGAGAGCGCGCGTTCGCAGCCCGGCCCGAACTTTTCCCACTGGTCGTCGAGCCGCCACAGCCACCAGGGGAGCCAGCCGGCGGTGCCTTCGAGAAACGCGGCGCGCAATTTCGGGTGGCGCTCCATGATGCCGCCGGTCGTCAGGCTGGCGATCGCGCCCATCAGCTCGACAGGATTGCGGATGGCATGCGCGATCGGATGGAAATTGGCATGCCCGACATAGCGCCGCCCGGCATCGTCCTTCAACGCGGTGTTGCCGGTCGGGTGAAAGCCGATCGGGACATCGAGTTCTTCGAGCGCGTCCCATAGCGGCTCGCAGGCCTCGTCATGGAGATGCTGGCCGTTGACCGGGTTGGGCGTGCCGATGACCGCGACCGCACCCAGTTCGGTGATCGAGCGGCGCGCTTCCACGACCGCCGAGGCGACGTCGTGCATCGCGATCTGCGCGGCGAATTTGAGCCGCGTCGGATCGGTCTTGCAGTAATCGGCGGCCCAGTCGTTGTAGGCGCGCGCCAATGCCGCGGCGTAATCGGGCGCCAGATCGTCGTGGCACAGGATCTGCCGCCCGCGCGTCCCGTACATGACCGCGACGTCGATTCCCTCGATATCCATCGCCGTCAAGGTCGACGGCGCATCGTACCCTCGCGCCCGGGCGATCTGGAAATGCGGGTGGCGGGCGCGGCTGCGGCGGCGCAACTCGCTGCTGGAGACCGTGGCGCCCTGCTGCATGTTGTGCGCCGGGATTGCCAGGCCCTGCACCTCCATGCCCATGATCGAGTCGGTGTTGGCCTTGTCTTCTCCGCTCTCGGCGAGAGGCTGTTGCTGGCCGCCGAAAAACCGCGGCGGGTTGGCCCGAAAGGGCTCGCCCAGATA
>JBGPTQ010000074.1:0-7641 GCA_041490725.1 Allostellaceae bacterium
AGGGGTAGCGCCATCCTTTGATTATAAGCGAAACAGGGGTTGCCCCGGCGGGCGAATTTGTGCCCCGATCGCGGCTCGACGGAAAGGAGCGCCACCATGCGCGTATTCACGACGGTGCCCCAGGAGGATCTGCGCCGGGTCGGCGCCGCGGCACAGGCCGCCGAGGCGGAAGGCTACGACGGCATCATCGCGATGGAGAACAAGCACGACCCGTTCCTCGCGCTTGCCGTCGCCGGTGCGGCGACCGCGCGGGTCGAATTGCACACCGGCGTCGCGATCGCCTTCGCGCGCACCCCGATGGCGGTGGCGCAGGTCGGCTGGGACCTCGCCGGCTCGACCGGCGGGCGGTTCGTCGTCGGCCTCGGGTCGCAGGTGCGCGCGCACAACGAGCGGCGCTTCTCGGTGGCGTGGACCCCGCCGGCGCCGCGCATGCGCGAATATGTCCAGGTGCTGCGCGCGATCTGGCGCTGCTGGAAGGATGGCGAAAAACCCGCCTATGAGGGCCAGCATTACCGCTTCACCTTGATGACCCCGAATTTCGCGCCCGAGCCGATCGACGCGCCGCCGCCCGCCGTGATGATCGCCGCGGTCGGCCCGGCGATGCTCAAGGTCGCCGCCGAGGAATGCGACGGGGTCAAACTGCACGGCTTCTGCACCCGGAAATACCTGAGCGACGCGATCATGCCGCGGATCGACGCCGGGCTCGCCAAGGCCGGCCGGAAGCGCGCGCAATACGAGATCTCGGGCGGCGGGTTTCTGGCGACCGGCCCCGACGACGAGAGCGTCGCCAAGCGCTTCGAATGGGTGCGCCAGCGCGTCGCCTTTTACGGCTCGACCCCGGCCTATTACCCGGTCTTCGCGGTGCACGGCCTCGAAGACCTCGGCCTCAAGCTCAACGCGCTCGTGCGCCAGGGCAAATGGAACGAGATGGCCAAGGAAGTGCCCGACGATGTCGCGCACCTCTTCGCCGCAGTCGGCCGCCACGACCAGATCGTCGGCGCGATCGAGCGCCGCTTTGGCGGGCTCGTCGATGCGCTGACCCTGCGCGGCGACGGCACCGGCGAGGTACCGCCCGGCCTCGTCCAGGACATCCGCCGCGTGCCGCACCAGTATCGCGGCTCGCGTACTGAGGAGGCTCAGGCAATTCGTTGAAATAGCCCAGGCCGATTTCCTCGGTTCAATATTTTTCATTTAGATCAATCTAAAAAGCGGATAGCAATCGTCGGGCGGAAAAGCTCTTGCGCCATCCACCGCAACTGCGTCTCAGCGGCGCTTGCTCCGCTCGGGGAGGTCGGTCTTGCCCGCGCTCCAATCGGCGGGATCGAACCCGGTCGCCATAGCGCGCGTAGGGCGGAAAAGCGGAGCGCATTCCGCCACTATGGCCGCAACCGGCAATGCGTCGCCCAGCGGAAAGACTGGTGATGGGGCCGCCCTCGCCGTCGCGGGGATGGCCGTCATTCGAGGTGCCGCTGACGTGCCGGCAGCTCACCACGAAAATCGGCGGAATGCGCTGCGCTTTTCCGCCCTACGGCAGGTTTCCACCCTTCGCAGACATTCGCACTGAGACGAAAATCGCTTTTTGCTTCTGCAAAAAAGGCGAAACCGGGTGGACGAACGGGGTCGCCACGAACCGAAACGGCCGATCTATCCGTCATGCCCGCGGAAGCGGGCATCCAGGGCCAGCGACGGTTCTAGACTTCCGGATTCCCGCTTTCGCGGGAATGACGAAAATGGGATACCGTGGCATGACCTACCCGACCCATCTGATCCCCACGACGGTCGTCGGCGGCTATCCGCATCCGCAGCCCGATTGGCTCGTCGACTCGCTGACCCTGCGCGGCGCCACGGAACAAGATCACGGGCCGCCGGCCCACGGCGTCGGCGAGGTGCCCGCCGGCCTCGTCCAGGACATCCGCCATGTGCGGCACCCGTTCCGCGGCTTGCCGCATTGAGCGGCGGATCGGATTGCGATATCCCCGGCCGGAGCGATGAGCCGGACCCTCGCCAGCGCGCTCGCGGGCGTCGTCGCGGGCGCGACGGTCTGGATGAAGCCCTACCGGCGCGCCATGACGCGGGCGCTGGTTTCGGAGCGGCTGGTGCAATCGGTGACGGTCGCGACGGCGGGCGGTCCGATCCGTTTCCTGACACCATCCGGGCGCGCGCTGCATGACCCCTGGGCGCTCTACCAAAATGAGCCAGAGACCATCCGGTGGCTGGATTCGCTGCCTTCAGACGAGGTGTTGTGGGACATCGGGGCGAATATCGGCGTCTACGCGCTTTATGCGGCCAAGGCACGCGGCATGCGTGTGCTCGCCTTCGAACCCAGCGCGGCGAGCTATGCCGTATTGGTGCGCAATATCGAAATCAACGGCCTGGGCGACCGGATCGATGCCTATTGCCTCGCCTTTGACGCGACGAGCCGGCTCGACTACCTGCACATGGCCGCCACCGAGGCGGGCCATTCGATGCATTCGTTCGGCACCAGTCAGACGGCGCAGGGCGTGATCGCGCCGAAATTCCGCCAATCCGTCCCCGGCTTCGCGATCGACGGCTTCCGCGCGCTGTTCCGGCCGCCGCCGCCCGGCCACATCAAGCTCGATGTCGACGGCAATGAGGCAGCGGTGCTGCGAGGTGCCGCCGCAACCCTCGCGACCACGGTGAAGACGGTGTTGGTCGAGATCGAGACCGAGGAAATCGGCCGCGATATCCGTGGCTCCCTCGCGCCGCTCGGCTACGTCGAGGATATCGCCTTCGCCGCCCAAGGAGTACGACGCAACGTGCTGTTTCGCCGCGAGCCGCGGGCGACGCCGGAATAAGCGCGCAAGGAGGACGGTATGACCTATCCGACGCACCTGATCCCCACAACGGTCGTCGGCAGCTATCCGCAGCCCGATTGGCTGGTCGACCGCGGCGCGCTCGCGCATCACGGCGTGCCGCGGGTCAGGGCGCGCGACATCTGGCGGGTCGCCGAGCCCTGGCTCGAAGCGGCGCAGGACGACGCGACTGTTCTCGCGATCCGCGCGATGGAACAGGCCGGCATCGACATCGTCAGCGACGGCGAGATCCGCCGCGAGAGCTATTCCAACCGCTTTGCCCTGGCGCTCGACGGCATCGATGCCGAGCACCCCGGCCATGTCGGGCGCAGCGGCGGCGGCTCGACGCCGGTGCCGCGGGTCGTCGGCCCGATCCGCCGGCTGGGCCCGGTCGAGCGGCGCGACGCGGAGTTCCTCATCGCCCACGCCACGCATTCGACCAAGATCACGCTGCCCGGCCCGTTCACCCTGTCGCAGCAGGCCGAAAACGCCTTCTATGCCGATGAGGAAGAAATGGCGATGGATTACGCCGTCGCCGTCAACGAGGAATTGCGCGCGCTGAAGGCGGCGGGGGTCGATGTCGTGCAGCTCGACGAGCCGTGGGTGCGCACCGCTCCCGACAAGGCGGCGCGCTGGGGTTTGAAGGCGATCAATAGGGCGCTCGAGGGGATCCCCGGGCCGACCATCGTGCATCTCTGCTTCGGCTATGCCGCGATGGTCCACAACAAGCCCGCCGGCTACGGGTTTCTAGCCCAGCTCGCCGATTCGATCGCAACGCAGATTTCGATCGAGGCGGCGCAGCCGAGGCTCGACCTCAGCGTGCTGAAGGAATTATCGGGAAAGACGATCCTGCTCGGGGTCCTCGACCTCAACGACCCGGCGGTCGAGACGGCCGAAGAGGTCGCCGCGCGGCTGCGCCAGGGGCTCCAGCATATCCCGGCCGAGCGTCTCGTCGCCGCGCCCGATTGCGGGATGAAATACCTGCCGCGCGCGACCGCCTTCGGCAAATTGCGCGCGCTCGCCGATGGCGCCGCGATCGTGCGCCGCGAACTGGCGGGGTGATTTCACAACGAGACAGCGAGGCAGCGAGAAGGAGAAAGAAACGCTTTAACGCAGAGGACGCGGAGGATTCGCAAAGGACGCGAAGGCGATGTGACCGGCGCGAAGGGCCGAGAATCCCTTCCAGGTTTCGGCGAGCTTTTGCGCGCTTCGCGCTCGAAATTTTTCTCTGCGACCTTCGCGAATCCTCCGCGTCCTCTGCGTCCTCTGCGTTAAAATGTTTCTTTCTCCTTCTCACTGCCTCACCGCCTCATTGTGCAAAACTTGGCGGTGGTGCTTCCCTGGCGGGGCCTCGCGGCTTATGCTGACCGCGAACCGGGAGGGTAGGTCGCATGAGAACGACTGCCATCGTCGCGGCGGCCATCGCCTGCATGGTCGGCACCGGGATCGGCTGTCCTGGGGCGCGCGCCGAAAACGTCGATCTGCTGCTCGTTCTTGCCGCCGATGTGTCGCGCAGTATCGACGAGGTCGAATTCAACCTGCAACGCAAAGGGTACGCCGCGGCAATCACCGATCCGCAAGTGTTGCGTGCGATTGTCGGCGGCCGGCATCATGCGATCGCGGTGACCTTCATCGAATGGTCGGGGGCGGCCGACCAGAATGTCGTCGTCGACTGGACGGTGGTGCGCGACGAGGAGGCTGCCGGCAGCGTCGCCGCGACAATGCTCGCCGCGCCGCGCTCGTTCCTCGGCCGCACCTCGATCAGCGCGGCGATCGATTTCGCGATGGAGCGCTTTGCCGCCGCGACCGTGGACAGCGACAAGCGGATCATCGATATCTCGGGCGACGGCACCAATAATGCAGGCCGTGCCGTCACCGAAGCGCGCGATCAGGCGGTCGCCGCTGGGGTCACGATCAACGGACTTGCGATCATCAACACCCAGGCCAACCCGGGCTACGCCTTTCACACCCAGCCGCCGGGCGGCCTGCCCAAATATTTCGAGGAGAACGTGATCGGCGGGCCCGGGGCCTTTCTGTTGAAGGTGGACAATTTCGATACCTTCGCCGCGGCCATGACCCGCAAGCTGGTCACCGAAATCGCCGGGACATCGCCATGGCTGGAGACAGCCTCGCTGCCCTAGACCGGATGAACCACCGATTTTGTTATCGCGGCGCGGCGGCCGAGGGATGAAACAGCTGCTCGCCGCCCAGCTGGAACTCCCCGATCGCCGCCTGCCCTTCGGCTGAGACGAGCCATTCGGCGAGGCGATGCGCGGCGGTGAGCTTGGCATCGGGGTGTTTTGCCGGGTTGAGCTCGATGAAATCGTAGCGGTTGATCAGGTGGGGGTCGCCTGCGACGGCGATCGCCAGGGGGCCCTTGTTGCGAAAGCTGAGCCAGGTGCCGCGATCGGACAGCGTATAGGCGGGCATCGCGGCAGCGGCGTTGAGCGCCTGCCCCATGCCGCCGCCGATATCGCGGTACCAGCTCCCCGCCCCGCTCTTCGGGTCGATAGCGGCGGCGTGCCATAAGCGAAGCTCGAGCTCATTGGTGCCGCTGCGGTCGCCGCGCGAGACGAACGCAGCCTTCGCTTTGGCGATCGCGGCCAGGGCCGCGACCGCATCCTGCCCGCCGCCGATATCGGCGGGATCGGCCGTCGGCCCGACCAGGATGAAGTCGTTCCAGGCGATCTGCCGCGGGGTTATGCCGTGGCCCTCTTCGATGAATTTCTGCTCGGCCTCGGGATCGTGCACGAGGACGAGATCGGCGTCGCCCCGCCGCGCGGTGTCGAGGGCCTGGCCGGTTCCCTGCGCCAAAACCCGCACCGTGATGCCGCTCGCGCGGGTGAAGGCGGGCAGGATCGCGGCAAGCAAACCGGAATTATCCACCGATGTCGTCGAGGCGAGCACGATCGCGTCTCCTGCCGATTCGGCGGCCTGGGCGGCCGCCGGCGAAACCGCCGCGACGAGCGCGGCCAGAGCGATGAGCCGGACGTGAAACACCGATTCTATCCTCACGGTCACCAGGTGGGCCGGCCGGCCAAGGTAAAGGCGGCCGCGCTGATCATCGTTGTCAGCCCGATCAGCACAAGGCCGAGACCCAGCGCTAGCGGCAGATCGCCTCGGCTGGTCTCGAGCACGATCGCGGTGGTCATCGTGCGGGTATAGAGGGCGATGTTGCCACCGACGATCAGGATCGCCCCGACCTCCGACATGGTGCGGCCAAACCCGGCGAGCACCGCGGTCAGCATGTGGAGCCGGCCCATCGCGATCAATACCGGCACTGCACGCCACTTGCTGGCGCCGAGATCCATCAGCGCATCGCCGTACGCCGCCCACAGATCCTCCGCGGCGCGATGGGCGAGCGCGGTGACGATCGGCAAGGCCAGGACCGCCTGGGCGACGACCATCGCCGTCGGGGTGAACAGAATCCCCAGCGAGCCGAGCGGTCCGGAGTGCGACAGCACCAGGTAGAGCGCCACGCCGACCACCGCCGGCGGCAGCCCCAACAAGGCATTCGCCGCGACAACCAGGACCCGGCGCCCGGGAAACCGCCAGATCGCCAGCGCCGCCCCGAGCGGCAGGCCGAGAGCCGCCGCCGCCGCGGTCGCGGACAGGCTGACCGCGAGCGACAAGCCGATGATTTGCCACAAATCTCGGCTGGCGAAAGCCGCCGACAGCATTGCCAAATCCTCACACCGGCGGATTCATCGCCGCACCTACACTCGCCTGACGTGGCCCGTGCGGCAAGTGCCGCGGGGCTGTCCGTCCAGCCACCCGATGTGCCGGGCCACTGTTGCCGTAACCGTCGGGTTGGGATACACCGCGCCTCCATTTGTTGATTCGAGCGCAGGACAATGCAGCAGCAACCCACCGCTGCCGAGGAATCGGGAAATCGCGCGGATCCGGCGCCGGTGGCGGTGACCCTGCCGGACGGCAACCGCCGCGAATTCCCCGGCCCGCTTACCGGCGCCGAACTCGCGGCGGCGATCGGCCCCGGCCTCGCCAAGGCGGCGCTGGCGTTGAAGATCGATGGCCGGCCGCGCGACCTCGCCACCATCATCGAGCGTGATGCCGATGTCGCGATCATCACCCGCGAGATGCCCGAGGCGCTGGAGATCCTGCGCCACGACGCGGCGCATGTCATGGCCGAGGCCGTCAAGGAGCTCTATCCCGAAACCCAGGTCACCTTCGGCCCAGCGACCGAGACCGGCTTTTATTACGATTTCGCACGCGAGGCGCCGTTCACCCCCGAAGACTTGGCGCGCATCGAGGAGCGGATGCGCGAGATCGTGCACCGTGACGAGACGATCACCCGCGAAATCTGGGACCGCGACCGGGCGACCGCGTTCTTCACCGGCCTCGGCGAGCGCTACAAGGCCGAGTATATCGGCGAGATCCCTCCCGCGGAGGAGATCAGCATCTACCGCCAGGGCAATTTCGTCGATCTGTGCGTCGGGCCGCATTTGCCGTCGACCGGCCGGCTCGGCCAGGCCTTCAAGCTGACCAATGTGGCCGGCGCCTATTGGCGGGGCGACCCAAAAAACGCGCAGCTCCAGCGGGTCTACGGCACCGCCTGGCCAAGCCAGAAGGAGCTCGACCAGTATCTCTTCCGGATCGCGGAAGCCGAGCGCCGCGACCACCGCCGATTGGGCCGCGAGCTCAACCTGTTTCACCTGCAGGAGGAGGCGGTCGGCAGCGTCTTCTGGCATCCCAAGGGATGGAAGCTCTATCGGATCATCGAAGACTACATGCGCCGCCGGCTCGATGCCGCCGGCTATCTCGAGGTCAGGGGGCCGACGCTGCTCGACCGCAGCCTGTGGGAAGCCTC
>JBGPTQ010000075.1:0-7608 GCA_041490725.1 Allostellaceae bacterium
CGCGCCGAAGCCGAAATCCCGGGTGAAGCCCATGCCGGTGTCAGCGATGAGAAACCCCGTCGAGCCGCCTCTGACGCAGCCACCTGCGACGCGCCCCGGGAGGCGCGGTTCCGGAGCGCCTTAAACCGATCGGCCGCGCTCGCTTCTGGCGCGCCGATGAGCACTGTAAACAGCATTAAAGACGCGCCAAGCACGGTACCGATAGGCTTGTACGGGGGGATCTCGACGCGCGGCGCAGCCACGCGCCGGTCCCGCATCGGTTCCTTGACCTGCATCAATTCCACACCGTTCGCCGCGGTCTAGAAATGCGGCTCCGGAATGGCAGACAATTTTCCGCCAGCATCGATCCGAACGAGCTTGGAGAGGGTTATGACCAAAGCCGCCGTCCTGGATACCTCGCTGCAAAGAACGCATGAATGGCTGCACGAGGTCGGGCGCGAACTCGGCTTCGACAACGAGCGGGCGGCCTATGCAGCGCTGCGCGCGACCTTGCACGCGGTGCGTGACCGCCTGCCCGTCGAGCTGGTCGCCCATCTCGGGGCCGAGCTGCCGATGCTCGTCCGCGGGATCTATTACGACGGCTGGCATCCCTCGGCCGCCAAGCTGAAGGCGGCGCATGCGGAGGATTTTCTCGACGCGATGCGCCGCGAGCTGGAAGGCCACGACGAGCTGCAGAATGTGACCAAGGTGGCGCGCAATGTGCTGCACGTTATCGACCAGCGGGTGGAGCCGGGGCAGATCGATCGCATCCTCGGGGCGTTGCCCGAGAAAGTTCGGCGGTTTTGGCGCGGCGCCGAGCAGGACGAAGCTATCCAGTGACCCTCATGCCATCGGCCCAGCGCGATGCGGCCGGATGCCGGCCCGCTCGAGGAAATCACCAATCCGCCAGCCGATCAGGCTCGTGACATCACCATCGGGCCGATCGGTCTCGAAGGGGTGCCGGGGGTGCCGCAGAAACGGGTGGGCGGTCGGGAAAAGCTGCCGCAGGGGCGGTTCCTGCCATAGGCTGTGATGATCGCCTTTGCCGCTGGAGGCGCCTTGATCCGGGTCAAGCAAGCCAGGGTGCGTACAGCGCCGCCGACCGTGTCGCGCTGCGGCAACGCACCCTATAACGGGAGGCGGCTCGACAGGAGAGGCTCCGGCAGATCCGGCTGCGCACGGTGACCGCTGCCTAAGAACCTCGGATCGGCAGCTGCCGGTCGCTTGAGGTGGATCAATGTGCGTTGCCGGCCGGCGGCGGATCTTCCGTGTTCGGCGCCCCGCTGGGTCCGTTCCCAGCGCAATCGCTTTGGTGTCCGACCGCGTCGGGAATATCGAATGCAGGCTGCTCAGACCGCGCTGCTGACCGACCTCTACCAGCTCAACATGCTGGCGGCTTATCTCGACCACGGGCTGACCGACACGGCCGTGTTCGAATTGTTCGTGCGCAAGCTGCCCGCCCGCCGCGGCTTCCTGATGGCGGCGGGGCTGGAGCAGGCGCTGGGCTACCTCGAAACCCTGGCCTTCTCCGATGAGGACATCGCGCGCTTACGCGCATTCGGCGGCTTTCCCGACAATCTGTTCGAATACCTCGCGGGACTTAGGTTCACCGGCGATGTAGACGCGCTGCCGGAAGGGACCGTGTTCTTTACCGACGAGCCGATCTTACGGGTGATCGCGCCGCTGCCGCAGGCGCAGCTTGTCGAAACCCGATTGATCAACCTCGTCCATTTCGAGACGGTCGTCGCCTCGAAGGCCGCCCGGCTGGTGCTCGCCGCCGACGAGAAGCCGCTGATCGATTTCGGGCTGCGGCGGGCGCATGGCGCCGAAGCCGGAATGCTCGCGGCGCGGGCCAGCTACATCGCCGGCTTTGCCGGTACGGCGACCCTCGCCGCCGGCCTCGAATTCGGCATCCCGGTCAAGGGCACGATGGCCCATTCCTTCATCCAGGCCCATGGCGACGAGGTTTCCGCCTTCGAGCATTTCGCGCGCTCCCGGCCGCGCG
Organism: Allostellaceae bacterium; assembly: GCA_041490725.1. GTDB lineage: Bacteria > Pseudomonadota > Alphaproteobacteria > ATCC43930 > CGMCC-115725 > DATARH01. The sequence continues at coordinate 1,985 of JBGPTQ010000075.1, forward strand.
ATCTTGTCCTGCTGATCGATACCTACGACACCGAGCGCGCCGCCGAACGGGTCGTGAGCCTGGCGCGCCGCCTCGTCGCCCAGGGGATCGTCGTTTCCGGGGTCCGCATCGACAGCGGCGACCTCGGGGAGCACGCGCGAGCGGTCCGCCGCATTCTCGACGCTGGCGGTCTGCAGCACGTGACGATCGTCGCGAGCGGCGGGCTCGATGAGGACGCGCTGCTCGCGTTGCACGGTGCGCCGATCGACTCGTTCGGAATCGGCACCAGCCTGACCACCTCGTCGGATGCGCCGGCACTGGATTGCGCCTACAAGCTCCAGGAGTATGCCGGCACGGCGCGCCGCAAGCGCTCCGAGGGCAAGGCGACCTGGCCCGGCCGCAAGCAGATCTGGCGGTGCTGCCGGAAGGACGGCGAATTCGCTGGCGACCTCGTCACGCTGGATGGCGAGTCTCACGAGGGCGAGGCGCTGCTGCGGCCCTTCATGCGCGGCGGCCGCCGCATGATGCCGGCGACAGCGCTGCCGGCGATCCGGGCCCATGCGCGCGATCAGCTCGCCCGGCTGCCCGTTTTGCTGCGGCGCCTTGAACCCTATCCCTACCCGGTCGAGATCGGGGCCAGTTTGCGGAGCTTGGCGGCCGAACTCGACCGCGCCGATCATCCTGCTTCGGCACCGCCGCCCTGATCGGAGAACGGTATGCCGGACGGCTCAACAGAATTCTGCGCGGCCGATATCGCCGATCCGGGTGCCGAGGTCGAGATCGGCCGGAAGGTACAGTTCCTCAGCAGCCCAAATGGCTATCCGGAGCACCCGAGCCGGGTTGATGTCACGGAGACTCATTTTTCCTGGGTATTCCTGACCGACACGTATGCCTACAAGCTGAAAAAGCCGGTGCGGGGCGATGGGTTCGACCTGCGCTCTGTCGCGGCGCGCCGGCGCAACGCGATCGCGGAACTGCGCCTCAACCGCCGGCTCGCGCCGGATGTGTATCTTGGCGTTGTGCCATTGGTGCTGATGGCGGACGGCGGGTTGTCGATCGGCGGGGCGGGTAGGCCGGTCGACTGGCTGGTCAAAATGATCCGGCTCGCAGCGGACCACATGCTCGATCGGCGCCTTGCCCACCGCGATTGGCACTACGCCGAACTGGAGGCATTGGCGCAAACTCTCGCCGGCTTTTTTGCGACGGCGGGGCGGGTGCGGCTGTCAGCGCCGCAGCAGAACGCCGGCATCAACGCCGAGTTGCACGATACGCTCGCCGCGTTTTCGCGGGCGCACGAACCGGGGCTGCTAACGATTGCGAAGCCTATCGTGCAACGGCTCGGCGCCTTCATGCCGCGCCGCGCCGCCCTGTTCCGCCGGCGCATTCGCGAACGGCGCCTGGTGGATGGTCACGGCGATCTGCGGCCCGAGCATGTTTATCTCAAAGGGAGGCCGCGGATCATCGACTGCCTTGAGTTCCGCGCCGATCTGCGCCGGCTCGATCCGGTCAACGAACTCGCCTACCTCGCACTCGAATGCCGCCGGCTCGGCGGGCCGGCGATCGAAGGACATTTGTTGCGGCGGTACCGGGAGCGCACCGGCGATGCGCCGCCGCGCGAGCTGGTGCGGTTCTATAAGGCCCTTAACGCGCTAATTCGCGCCCGCATCGCTATTCGACACCTTGACGAGCCGGTGACCCGCACGCCCGATCAATGGATAGCTCGCGCCGCCGCCTATCTCGCGATCGCCGCCAAAGAAAGCCGATTGCTCTCTCGTTGATGTGGGATGGAAACGCCACCAATGGCGATCTTGCGCATACCGGCCCCGCGGGCAGCGTGATCGGCATTGATCGGAGATCTCCTGTACCGCAACCGCAGACGATAGCGGCAGTCGCCTTCACCGCCGGGGTTTTAACGACAGAATGTAGCTGGCAATATCATCCATATCGTCTGACTTCAGCATAATATTTGGCATCGTTGAATGCGGTGTCTTTAGAAACACGCGCAGCGAGTATTCGGTTATTGAAGGCTCGGCCGCCACATCCGAAAACCTGGGCGCGGCAGGGTTGGCGGAAGATTGGTTCGGCTTAACGGCGTGGCACTGGGAGCACCAACTCTGCGACAACGCCTCGCCCCTTGGGGTCGCCGCCCACGCATTGCCGGCCGCAGAAAGCACGCTATAGAGGACGATGATCGCAACGGCGTAGTCAGTTTTTCTGATGCTCACGGTCACCTCGTACCTGATTTGGCGGCGACGATATCACCTCAGCCGGCTGCGCAGACGACTTTGCATTAAGGAAGGGCCATGCGCCCAGGATCTTTGATCCTGATCAATGTAGTCGCGAAGCAGAGCAGTAGGTTGGCGCGGCGTCGACCAAAAGGGGATAGCATGCTCGACAACGTCGCGGTGACGCGTCTTCCGATCCCGAAGGACATCGCGCAATTTCCACGGCGCCCAAACCTGGTCGACTATGACGCCGTGCGGGCCGACTTCGATTGGGCGAAGGCGCGTGGCCTCTTGGATGGCCTTCCCGACGGTCGCGGGCTGAACATCGCGCATGAGGCGGTGGACCGGCACGCGGCCGGCTCGCGCGGCGACCGCGTGGCATTGCGCTGGCTTGGCAAGACCGGCGCGCGGCGCGAGTTCACCTACCGCGAGCTGGCCACCGAGACCAACCGTTTTGCTAACGTCCTTCTCGCCCTCGGCATCGGCGCGGGCGATCGGGTCGTCAGCCTGCTTGGGCGCCTCCCCGAGCTGTACATCGCGGTGCTCGGCGCCCTGAAGGCCAAGTGCGTGGTGTCCCCCCTCTTCTCCGCCTTCGGTCCCGAGCCGATCGCCACCCGTCTCGGCATCGGCGATGGGCAGGTGCTGGTCACGACCGAAGCCCTCTATCGCCGCAAGGTTGAAGGGTTGCGCGGCCAGCTGCCGAAGCTCGCGCATGTGATCCTGGTCGACGATGGCGACCCAGTCGCCGGAACTTTGCGTTGGCGACAGGCGATAGCGGCCGCGAGCGACCAGTTCGTCATCCCGCCGACTTCCCCGGAGGACATGGCGCTCTTGCATTTCACGAGCGGCACCACCGGTCGGCCAAAGGGCGCGATCCACGTGCACGAGGCGGTCGTGACCCATCATGTTACCGGGCTCTATGCGCTCGACCTGCACGATGACGACATTTTCTGGTGTACCGCCGACCCGGGCTGGATCACCGGCACGAGCTACGGGATCATCGCACCCCTCACCCATGGCGTGACCAACCTCGTCGTCGAGGCCGAGTTCGACGCCCAGAGCTGGTACAGCGTCCTTGCCGCGGAGCGCGTCAGCGTGTGGTATACCGCCCCGACCGCGATCCGCATGATGATGAAGCTCGGCGCCGCTTCGGTGCGCGGCTACGATTTCGGCGCGTTGCGTTTCATGGCCAGCGTCGGCGAGCCGCTCAACCCGGAAGCCGTGCTGTGGGGCGTCGAGGCCTTCGGGCGGCCGTTCCATGACAATTGGTGGCAGACCGAGACCGGCGGGATCATGATCGCCAATTTCCTAGGCCTGCCGGTAAAGCCGGGCTCGATGGGGCTGCCGCTGCCGGGCATCGAGGCGGCGATCGTGCAGCGCGTGGCCGACGGATCGGTGACGGTGGTCGATGAGCCGATGATTGAGGGCGAACTGGCGCTGAAGGCGGGGTGGCCGTCGATGATGCGCGGCTACCTGCACGAGGAGGAGCGTTACCGCAAATGCTTTGCCGGTCCGTGGTACCTGACCGGCGATCTGGCGAAGCGCGACGCCGATGGGTATTTCTGGTTCGTCGGCCGCGCCGACGACGTGATCAAATCCTCCGGCCATCTGATCGGGCCGTTCGAGGTCGAAAGCGCGCTGATGGAGCATAGGGCGGTGGCCGAAGCCGGGGTGATCGGCAAGCCCGATCCGATGGCGGGCGAGATCGTTAAGGCCTTTGTCGCGCTGAAGCCCGGATTTACGGCATCGGAGGATCTCCGCAGGGAGCTTCTCGGACACGCCCGACGCCGGCTCGGCGCCGCGGTGGCGCCCAAGGAGATCGACTTCCGCGCCAATCTGCCCAAGACGCGCAGCGGCAAGATCATGCGCCGGCTGTTGAAAGCGCGCGAGCTGGGGCTGCCCGAAGGCGATCTGTCGAGCCTGGAGAGCGACGAGCGATGAGCGCCACGGCCCGCCATGACCGCGCCCACCTGCATCACCTGCTGCGCCAGATGATCCGCATCCGGCATTTCGAGGCGAAATGCGTCGAGCTCTATCAGGCGCAGAAGATCCTCGGCTTTCTGCACCTGTACGACGGCGAAGAGGCGGTGTCGGTCGGCGTCATGGAAGCGCTGGGCTCCGAAGATGCCGTCGTTGCCACCTATCGCGAGCACGGCCAGGCGATCGCGCGCGGCGTCGGCATGGACCGGCTGATGGCCGAGATGCTGGGGAAACAGGAGGGCTGTTGCCGCGGCCGCGGCGGGTCGATGCACATCTTCGATCGCGCGAGCCGGTTTTACGGCGGTAATGCGATCGTCGGCGGCGGATTGCCGCTGGCGGTCGGCATCGCGCTCGGCGACAAGATGCAGGCCCGCAATACGATCACTGCCTGCTTTTTCGGCGACGGCGCGGTCGATGAAGGCGAATTCCACGAAAGCATGAACCTGGCGGCGCTGTGGCATCTGCCGGTGCTGTTTGTCTGCGAGAACAATCTGTACGCGATGGGGATGGCGTTGGCGCGCGCCGAGGCCGAGACCGACATCGCGCGCAAGGCCGCCGGCTATCGCATGACGGGGGTCGCGGTCGATGGCATGGACGTGGTCGCTGTCGAGTCCGCCTCCCGGCATGCCGTCGAACAGATCCGGGGCGGCGGCGGCCCGCAATTTCTCGAATGCCGCACCTATCGCCTGCGCGCCCATTCGATGTTCGACGCCCAGCTTTATCGCAGCAAGGACGAAGTGGAAACCTGGCGCAAGAAGGGGCCGATCGTGCGGTTCCAGGGCTGGCTTGAGGAGAGCGGCCTCATCCATCGCGACGAGGTGAGCCGCATCGAGGCCGAGGCCGAGGCGGAAATCGCCGCCGCGGTCGCTTTCGCCGAAGCTGGCACCCTCGAACCGGTCGAGGAACTGGAACGCTTTGTCACGATGGAGCGGGTGCCGACATGATCGCGGCCGCAGGCGCCAATTCCGCAGCCATCACTTACCGCGAAGCCTGCCGCCAGGCGATCCGCGACGCTCTGCTAAGCGACCCCAGAACCTTCGTCATGGGCGAGGATATCGGCCGCTACGGCGGCTGTTACGCGGTGACCAAGGGGCTCTTCGACGAGTTCGGCGAGGAGCGCATCCGCGACACGCCGCTGTCGGAGAGCGCCTTCGTCGGCGCCGGGATCGGCGCGGCGCTCTCCGGCATGCGGCCGATCGTCGAGATCATGACGGTGAATTTCAGCCTCTTGGCGCTCGACCAGATCGTCAACAACGCCGCGACGATCCCGCACATGTCGGGCGGGCAGTTCGCGGTGCCGCTGGTGATCCGCATGGCGACCGGCGGCGGACGGCGGGTCGCGGCGCAGCATTCGCACAGCCTGGAAGGCTGGTACGCCCATATCCCGGGGCTGCGCGTGCTGGCGCCGGCGGTGGTGGAGGACGCGCGCTACATGCTGGC
>JBGPTQ010000076.1:0-7571 GCA_041490725.1 Allostellaceae bacterium
CAGCGGCTCGCCCTGGCCGCGCCCGCCGGGCAGGCGGTCGATGGGAATCGTGTAGAACCGCCCGTTGCTGCCGAAAATCACGAGCCGGTCGGTGGTTTCCGCGGGCACGGTAAAGCGCGGCCCGTCGCCTTCCTTGTATTTCTGCTCGGCGGCGGCGACCGCGTGGCCCTTGACCGCGCGGATCCAGCCTTTTTGCGAGCACAGCACGGTCACCGCCTCGCGCTCGACGAGCGCGGCTGCCGGGATCTCGACCGCCTCCGGCGCGGCGCCGACCAGGGTGCGGCGGCGGCCGAGCGGCGTGTCGCCGCCGAACTCGGCCTGCGTCGCTCTGACCTCCGTCGCCAATGCCCGCCATTGCCGCTGGTCGCTTTCGAGCAGCGCGTCGAGCCCCTCAGCCTCGCCGGCCAGCCCCTTCAGCTCCTTCTGGATCGCGATCTCTTCGAGCCGGCGCAGCGTGCGCAGCCGCATGTTGAGGATCGCCTCGACCTGCACCTCGCTGAGTCCCCAGCGCGCGATCATCGCGGCCTTCGGGTCGTCGGCCTCGCGGATGATGCGGATCACCTCGTCGAGATGGACATAGACGATGACGAAGCCGCGCAGCACCTCGATCCGATGCCCGACCGCGGCAAGGCGGTGCCGGCTGCGGCGCAGCAACACCTCGCGCCGGTGGTCGAGAAACGCCTGCAGCGCCTCCTTCAAATTCATCACCCGCGGCACCCCCGCGGGGTCGATGACATTGAGGTTGAGCGGCACCCGGACTTCCAGCTCGGTCAGCCGGAACAGCTGCTCCATCACCACTTCGGCATCGACATTGCGCGTCTTCGGCTCGAGGACGAGGCGCACCTCCTCGGTCGATTCGTCGCGGATATCGGCGAGCAGCGGCAGTTTCTTTTCGTCGAGCAATGCCGCGATCTTCTCGATGAGGCGGCCCTTGGGAACCTGATACGGGATCTCGGTGATGACGATCTGATAGAGCCCGTGGGCGAGCGGCTCCTTAAGCCAGCGGGCGCGCAGGCGAAAGCTGCCGCGGCCGGTGGCATAGGACTCGGCGATGCTGTCGGGCGGCTCGACGAGCACCCCGCCGGTCGGGAAATCGGGACCGGCGACCTGGGCGACGAGATCGGCCGTGGGGCAAGCCGGATGGTCGATCAGATGCAGCAAGGCCGCGCACAATTCGCCGACATTGTGCGGCGGGACGCTGGTCGCCATGCCGACGGCGATGCCGGCGGCACCGTTGGCCAAGAGGTTGGGAAACCGCGCCGGCAGGACGATCGGCTCGCGGTCCTCGCCGTCATAGGTCGAGCGAAAATCGACGGCATCCTCGTCGAGCCCGTCGAGCATCGCCTGTGCGACCGCCGACAGCCGGCTCTCGGTGTAGCGCATCGCCGCCGCGTTATCGCCGTCGATATTGCCGAAATTGCCCTGGCCATCGACCAAGGGATAGCGCTGCGAAAAATCCTGGGCGAGGCGGACCAGCGCCTCGTAAACCGCGATTTCGCCGTGCGGATGATACTTGCCGATCACATCGCCGACGACCCGGGCGCATTTCTTGTAGCCGGAGGCGGGGTCGAGGCGCAGCTGGTCCATCGCATGCAGGATGCGGCGATGCACCGGCTTCAGCCCATCGCGCACATCGGGCAGCGAGCGCGCCACGATCGTCGACATCGCGTAGGACAGATAGCGCTCGCCGAGAGCGTCGGCGAAATCGACGTCGCGGGTCTCGCCACCCAAGGCGGTATCGGACATGCCTACCAGACCTCGTTGTTCTTAACCGTTGATGATACCAGTCATAGCGGGCCGCCGCATGCGTTCCGCCAGCCGCTCGCGTGCCTCGGGCAGCTTGCCGCCGTGCGGCGACAGCACATGGTGCAACAGGAAGTATTGGGTCAAGGCCAGCCCCTCGACAATCTCCGGCTGGCTGGCTGGCGTGTCGCGCCACAAAAAACCGGGCAGCGCCAACAGCTTGTCATGGTAGGGCATGCCGGCGGCGCGCGATACCGCGCGGCCCGAGCGCGGCGAGACATAAGCGAGGTCGTCGCTCGCTCCGGTTGCCGCGCAACTTCCGAGATCGAGCCCAAACCCCAACCCGGCGAGCAGGTCGCATTCCCAGACGACATAAGATGACGCCCAGCCGCTTGCCGAATCGAGCGCTTCCAACAACCCGGTGAATGACCGGTAGAGATCGGCATGCGGCTCGCGCTCGGGCAATGCCGCCAGCAAGAGGGAAGTCGCGGCGCTGAGTGCCGCCAGCCGGTCGGGGTCGTCGAGCAAGCGGGCGGCGTGCGCCTCAACCAGTTCGCAATCGAGCGTACCAAGATGCTCGGGCAGACGCCCGCGCCAGCTCGCCGCGACACTGTTGCCCGGCTGCAGCAGCGCGCGCCGGCGCGGCGATTGCCCGCCGCGCACCAGCCCGGCATGGCGGCCGTGCTCGCCTGTCAACAGCTCGACGATCAGCGCGCTCTCGCCATGCCGCCGCGCCGCCAGCACAAAACCCGTGTCGCGCCATTCCATAGACGTCGAGATCCGATCACCGGAAACCCCGTTCGTCACCCCCGCGGAAGCGGGGGTCCAGGGCAACTGACGGTGTCTCGGAGCCCTGGATTCCCGCTTTCGCGGGAATGACGATTAGCAGAGCACCATCCTATACATTGTAATCGAGTCGCAGCGCGGCGTAGCGCTCGGGATCCTCGATCCAATTCTCGCGCACCTTGACGAACAGGAACAGGTGGACAGGGCGGTCCAGCATGCCTGCCAGCTCGGCGCGCGCGCGGGAGCCGATCGCCTTGATCCGGGTTCCCTTGTCGCCGAGCACGATCGCGCGCTGCCCCGCCCGGCGGACGTAGATCACCTGGTCGATGCGCACGCTGCCGTCGGTGCGCTCCTCCCACGCCTCGGTCTCGACCGTCGCGGCATAAGGCAATTCGTCATGCAGCTGCAGGAAAACCTGCTCGCGCGTGACCTCGGCCGCCAGCCAGCGTTCCGGCGCGTCGGAGAGCTGGTCCTCCGGAAACAGCCACGGCCCGGGCGGCATGGCCGAAGCCAGATGCCGCTTCAGGTCCTCGACCCCGTCCCCGGTCAAACCCGAAATCATGAAGACGCGCTCGAAGCAGCCGGCGCGAAACAGCGTGTCGGCAACCCCCAGGAGGCGGTCGCGGCGGACGAGATCGATCTTGTTGAGCGCGAGGATCGCGCGGCGCCCGCCGGTCGCGAGCCGATCGACGATATGCCGCGTGTCGGGATCGGCGGGGCGCGCGGCGTCGACCAAGAGGACGGTCTGATCGGCATCGGCCATGCCGGCCCAGGCGGCCGCGACCATCGCGCGGTCAAGCCGGCGGCGCGGCGCGAAAATGCCCGGCGTGTCGACAAAGATCAGCTGCGTCGGCCCGAGGATCGCGATGCCGAGCAGCCGGCTGCGGGTGGTCTGCACCTTGGGAGTGACGATCGCCAGCTTATGGCCGACGAGCTGGTTGAGCAGGGTCGATTTGCCGGCGTTGGGCGCGCCGATCAGCGCGACGTAGCCGCACCGGGTCAGCGCAGCAGCCGGTTCGCCCCTCTCCCGCCCCCTCCCTAACCCTCCCCCGCTTGCGGGGGAGGGAAGGGTGGGGGTGTGTGCGGGAGAGGGTTTGATCGACCGCGCCGGGTTATTCTTTCTTGGCATCACCAGCTATCGATCCATTGTTCAATCGCTCGAGCAGCGCTGCCGCCGCGCCAGTCTCGGCGGCGCGTTTCGAGGACGCCGTGGCGCTCGCCTCCTCTTGCCCCGAGACCCGCACGGAAACGGTGAAGTGCGGCGCATGATCGGGGCCGCTCGTCGCGATCAGCTCATAGGCGGGCAGCGGCAGTCCGCGCGCCTGCGCCCATTCCTGGAGCGTGGTTTTCGGGTCGCTCGGCGGCGCCTCCATCTCGGCGAGCAGCGGTTCCCAGAACCGCTCGATAAAGGCGACTGCCGCGGATAACCCGCCATCGAGGTAGATCGCGGCGATCACCGCCTCCAAAACATCGGCGAGGATTCCCGGATTGCGCGCGGCACCGGCGGCCGCCTCGGCAGGCGACAGCTGCAGATGGCGATCGAGTCCGATCGCGGCGGCAACCCGCGCCAGCGCGTCGCGGCGCACCAGATGGGTGAACCGTCGCGTGAGCGGCCCCTCCTGCTCATGTTCGAAGCCTCGCCACAAGAGATCGGCGATGACCAGGCCAAGCACCCGGTCGCCGAGGAATTCGAGCCGTTCATAGTCGCCCCGGGGAGTTCCCCGGGGAACTCCCTTGGGCGCCACCCGCCGTGGGCGGCGCCGTCCTGGCCGGCGCGGCGGCAGCGCGCTCGGATGGGTCAGCGCCTCGGCCAGAAGCTCGGGGCGGGCGAAAGCGTGACCGATCAGCTGGGCCAAATCCTCGCTGGCCAATGAAGTTGTCAAGCTCCCTGGGGGCGCGCCTCGGCGGTCAGCCGACGCCATGGAGCAGCCGGCGATAGCGGATCGCAAACGGCCATTTCCAGATTTCCCACCAGCGCCCCGAGCCGTCCGTGGAGAAGAACAGGAATTGCGCCTTGCCGACCAGGTTTTCGGCGGGGATGTAGCCGACCGCCGAGAGCACGCGGCTGTCTTGCGAATTGTCGCGATTGTCGCCCATCGCGAAATAATGGCCGGGCGGTACCTCGTAGACCGGCGTGTTGTCGAGCGGCCCATTGTTGCCCACCTTGATGAGCGGATGGTCGAGCGCCGGCGCGCCCGGCTCGCGCGGCAGCGATTCGATGTATCGGTGAAGCACGATCGTCGTGCCGCCATCCTCATAGACGTAATCATCGGTCGGCCGGCGCGGCACCAGCTGGTCGTTGATATAGAGATTGCCGTGGCGCATCTGGAGGTGGTCGCCCGGCAGGCCGACGATGCGCTTGATATAATCGGTCGACGGGTCGCTCGGCAGCTTGAACACCGCAACGTCGCCGCGTTCGGGCAGGTGCGAGAACGGCAGGGGAATCCGCCCGGAAAACAGCGGCAGGCCGAACGGCAGCGAATACCGGCTGTAGCCGTACGAGAATTTCGACACGAACAGGTAATCGCCGACCAGCAAAGTCGGTACCATCGAACCCGACGGTATGTTGAACGGCTCGTACGCGACGGAGCGGACGATCAGCGCGATCAGGACCGCGTAAACAACTGTCTTGACGGTTTCGAGAACGCCGCCCGCCGCTTTTTTTTTGGAAATCGCTTTATGGCTTGAGTTGGATTTCATGACCGAACCGGCGGCGTGGGAGGCGCGCGATCAGGCCAATTGCGGCTCGGCAAGTCAAGATGCTGGCGCGGAAATATCACTCGCCCGGCGCCGCTTCTGCGGGTAAGGCGGTGATGATCACGACCGCCTGGGCGAGCGGCGGCTCGTCGGTGAGGCTGACATCGAGGCGTGCCCGCATCCCCGCCGGGGTGATCGCCTCGAGCCGAGCCAGGGCGCCGCCGGTGAGCCGCATGCCCGGCTGTCCCGAGGGTTGGTTGACGACGCCGAGGTCGCGCCAGAAAACCCCGCTGCGAAAGCCGGTGCCGAGCGCCTTGGCCGCGGCTTCCTTGGCGGCGAAGCGCCTTGCATAACTCGCCCCGCGGGTGATGCCGCGGCGATCGCAGCGGCGCCGCTCGTTCTGGGTGAAGATGCGGTCGAGAAAGCGGTCGCCAAAGCGCTCGATCGCCTGCTCGATCCGGCGGATGTCGATAAGATCGCTGCCGACGCCCAGGATCATTGGGGGGTCATCGGGCCCTAGCCGCGCGCGCGCACGACCGAGTTGATGACCGGCGTGGCGCGCAGCGCCGCGATGATCGTCGACAGATGCTTCACGTCTTCCACTTGGATATCGACCATGATCTCGAAGAAATCGGTCGAGCGGTTGGTGATCTTGAGATTGCTGATGTTGCCGCCTTCTTTGCCGATCGTGGTGGTCAGGCTGCCGAGATTGCCGGGCTCGTTGGCGATCGTGACATTGATCCGGCCGGTATGCGCGGCATCGGCCTCCTCGCTGCTCCAGGCGACGTCGAGCCAGCGTTCCGGCTCGGCGGCGAAGCTTTCGAGCGTGTCGCAATCGATGGTGTGGATCGTCACCCCCTTGCCCGTCGTAACGATGCCGACGATGCGGTCGCCGGGCAGCGGGTGACAGCAGCCGGCCAAATGCAGGGCCATCCCGGGAATGAGGCCGCGGATCGGCACCGCATTCCCGTTCGGGCCGCGCTTGCGGCGGGCGCGCGCCAGCGGGATCACCTTGTCCCGCGCCTCGGGCGGCAGCGGGAAGGCGGCGTTCACCACTTCGCGGCCGGTGGCGAGCCCTTCGCCGACGGCGGCATAAAGATCCTCGACGGTGGCGCAATTGAACTGGCCCAGCACCGCTGCGAGCGGCTGCTCGGAAAAATCCTGGCCGTGCTGGCGGAACGCTTTCTGGACGATCGCGCGGCCGAGATCGAGATATTGGGCGCGTTGCTGGGTGCGGATGAAGCGGCGGATGCGGGCCCGCGCCTTGCCGGTAACGACGAAGCGCTCCCAGGTCGGCGACGGGGTCTGCGCCTTCGAGGTGACAATCTCGACCTGGTCGCCATTCGCCAGCTCGGTGCGCAATGGCAACAGCCGGCCGTTGATCTTGCCGCCGACGCAGGTATCGCCGATCTGCGAATGCACCGCATAGGCGAAATCGACCGGGGTGGCGCCGCGCGGCAGGGCGATCAGATCGCCTTTCGGGGTGAAGACGAAGACCTGGTCCTGGAACATCTCGAGCTTGGTGTGCTCGAGAAATTCCTCGGGATTGGAGGCATGGTCGAGGATCTCGAGCAATTCGCGCAGCCAGCGGTATTGCCTTCCGTCGACCCGGCCCGCCTGCTGTTTGTAGATCCAGTGCGCGGCGACGCCGAGCTCCGCCACCTCGTGCATGTCGCGGGTGCGGATCTGCACCTCGATGCGCTGCCGCTCCGGCCCAATGACGCCGGTATGGACGGAGCGGTAATTGTTGGGCTTCGGCGTGGAGATGTAGTCCCTGAAGCGGCCGGGGACGACGTGATAGGCCGAATGGATGATCCCCAGGGCGTGATAGCAATCGGCGGACCCGTCGACCAGCACGCGGAAGGCCATCACGTCGGCGAGCTGCTCGAACGACACGTTCTTGCGCTGCATCTTGCGCCAGATCGAATAGGGCGATTTTTCACGGCCGGAGATGTTGGCCGCAAGGCCGCCTTCTTTCAGGGTCGCGCTCAGCTCCGCGACGATCCGCGCGACGATGTCGCCGCCCTGCTCGCGCAGGAACCCCAGGCGCGCGATGATGCTCGCCCGCGCATCCGGGTGAAGTTCGGCGAAGGCGAGATCCTCGAGCTGGTCCTTCATCCGGTGCATGCCGATGCGCTCGGCCAGCGGGACATAGATGTCCATCGTCTCGCGCGCGATGCGCCGGCGCTTCTCTGCGTCCTTGATGAACCGCAGCGTCTGCATGTTGTGCAGGCGATCGGCGAGCTTGACCAGGAGAACGCGAATGTCCTCGGACATGGCGAGGACCAGCTTGCGGAAGTTTTCCGCCTGCTGGGTCTGGTCCGACTGCAGCTCGATCCGCGACA
>JBGPTQ010000077.1:0-7462 GCA_041490725.1 Allostellaceae bacterium
GACAGCGTGCGCGATTTCGCCGAGGATAAGATCGCGCCCATTGCCGCCGAGATCGATAAGACCGACCGGTTTCCGATCGAGCTGTGGCCACAAATGGGCGCGCTCGGCCTGCACGGGATCACGGTCGAGGAGGAATATGGCGGCGCGGGCATGGGCTATCTCGCGCATTGCGTCGCGATGGAGGAAGTGAGCCGCGCCTCGGCCTCGGTCGGCCTCTCCTACGGCGCGCATTCCAACCTCTGCGTCAACCAGATCCGCCGCAACGGCAGCGCGGCGCAGAAGCGCAAATACCTGCCAGACCTGATCTCGGGCGCGCATGTCGGAGCGCTGGCGATGAGCGAGCCGGAAGCCGGCTCCGATGTCGTGGCGATGCATCTGCGCGCCGACAAAAAGGGCGACCGCTACGTCCTCAACGGCACGAAGATGTGGATCACCAACGGGCATTATGCCGATACGCTGGTGGTCTATGCCAAGACCCGGCCCGATGAGGGGGCGCGCGGCATCACCGCCTTTCTGATCGAAAAGGGTTTCAAGGGCTTTCGCCCGGCGCAGAAGCTCGACAAGCTCGGCATGCGCGGCTCGCCGACCTCGGAATTGGTGTTCGAGGATTGCGAGGTGCCCGAGGCGAATGTGCTGGGCGCCGTCGATGCGGGCGTCGGCGTCTTGATGAGCGGGCTCGATTACGAGCGCGCGGTGCTCGCCGCCGGGCCGCTCGGGATCATGCAGGCCTGTCTCGATGTGGTGATCCCCTACATCCACGACCGCCGGCAGTTCGGCCAGCCGATCGGCGAGTTCCAGCTGATCCAGGGGAAGCTCGCCGATATGTATGCGGCGTCGAGCGCGTGCCGCGCCTATGTCTATGCCGTGGCGCGGGCCTGCGACCGCGGGCAAACGACGAGGAAGGACGCGGCCGGCGCGATCCTCTACGCCGCCGAAAAGGCGACCCAGATCGCGCTCGACGCGGTGCAGATATTGGGCGGCAACGGCTACATCAACGATTACCCGACCGGAAGGCTGCTGCGCGACGCCAAGCTCTACGAGATCGGCGCCGGCACCTCGGAGATCCGCCGCATGCTGATCGGCCGCGAATTGTTCAACGAGAGCGCCTGACATGCGAGGGATGACATGCGAGGGATGACATGCGCCGGCTGATCTCGTCGGGCTCGCCGTTCGAGGCCGAAGCCGGGTACAGCCGCGCGGTCGTCGATGGCGAATTTGTGTTCGTCGCCGGCACCACCGGGTTCGACTATGCCCGGATGACGATATCGGACGACCCGGCCGAGCAGGCCCGCCAGGCGTTGCGCAACATCGCGGCGGCGCTCACCGAAGCCGGGGCGAGCCTCACCGATGTCGTGCGGGTCAAATACTACCTGCCCGACGCCGCGGACTGGCCGCGCATCGTGCCGGTGCTGGGCGAAGCCTTCGGCGCGATCCGCCCGGCCGCGACCGCCCTCATTTGCGGGCTGATCGACCCGCGCATGAAGATCGAGATCGAGGTCACCGCGCGCCGCGGCGGCGCAACCGGGCGGTGAGGAGGATACGATGAGGCGGCGTGATGTACTGATCGGGCTCGGCGCCGCCGCGGTCGCGCCGCGGGTCGGCGGCGCGCAGCAGCCGAAGAAGCTCGCCCGCATCGGCGTGCTGTCGCCGGCAGAGCGGACCGACACAAGGGTATTCGCCGGATTGCGGCAGGGACTGCGCGAGCTCGGCTATGTCGAGGGCCGGAACATCGCGATCGAATACCGGCTGACGGCCGGAGATTTCACCCGCCTGCCGGCAATGGCGGCCGAGCTTGCGGCGCTGCCCGTCGACATCATCGTCACCGACGGTGGCGATCGAATCACCCAGATCGCCCTCGACGCCACGCGGACGATCCCGATCGTCACGCCGACAAACTTTGATCCGGTGGCGGCCGGCTTCGCCGCGAGTTTTGCCCGTCCTGGCGGCACCGTCACCGGTCTCACCATGTTGGCAATTGAGTTGTGCGGCAAGCGCGTCCAGCTTCTCAAAGAGGCGTTCCCGACGATCCTTCGCCCGGCGGTGCTGTGGAACCCGGCGGCGGAGATGTCGGCGCAGCTCGACGCCACCGAGGCCGCCGCTCGCAGCCTCGGCTTGCAACTGCACCTGCTCAAGGTCGCGACACCGGACCAGCTTGTCACCGCATTCGGGATGGCGTTGGTCGGTGCCGCCGACGCGCTCGTCGTGCTGCCCGATGCGATGTACTGGAACGAGCGGGGGCGCATCGTCGCGCTGGCTGCGCAAAGCCGGCTCCCGGCGATCTACCCGGAGCGCGAATATGCCGATGACGGCGGGACTCTCGCATACGGCCCCGATGTTCCTGACAATTTCCGCCGTGCCGCGGCCTACATCGACAAGATTCTGAAGGGCGAGAAGCCGGGCGATCTGCCGATCCAGCAGCCGGTAAAATTCGATCTTGTCGTCAACCTGAAAACCGTCAAGGCGCTCGGCCTCACCGTGCCGCAATCGCTCCTCGCCCGCGCCGACGAGGTAATCGAATGAGACTAACCGACGAGCAGCGGATGCTGCGCGATACGGCGCGGGAGTTTGCGCAAAAGGAGCTCGCGCCGCACGCCGCCGAATGGGACCGCACGGCGCGCTTCCCGCAGGAGGCGCTGGCCGAGCTGGGCCGACTCGGCTTCATGGGCATGCTGGTGCCGCCGGAATATGGCGGGGCCGGAGTCGATCATGTCGGCTATGCGCTGGCGCTCGCAGAGATCGCCGCGGGTGACGCCAGCGTCTCGACGATCCTCAGCGTGCACAATTCGGTCGGCTGCATGCCGGTGCTGCATTACGGCTCCGCGGAGCAGAAAGAGCGGTTTCTGCTGCCGATGGCGCAGGGCGAGATGCTCGCGTGCTTCTGCCTGACCGAGCCGCAGGCCGGCTCCGACGCCGCCGCGATCAAGACGCGCGCCACGCGCCACGGCAATCGCTGGGTGGTCAACGGCACCAAGCAGTTCATCACCTCGGGGCAGAACGCGCAGGTCGCGATCGTCTTCGCGGTCACCGACCCCAACGCCGGGCGCAACGGCATCAGCGCCTTCATCGTGCCGACTTCGACGCCGGGCTATCGCGTGGCGCGGATCGAGAAGAAGCTCGGCCAACGCGCCTCCGACACCGCGCAGCTCGTCTTCGAGGAGATGGAGCTGACCCCCGATCTGCTGCTCGGCGGCGCGGGCGACGGCTACCGCATCGCGCTGTCGAATCTCGAAGGCGGGCGCATCGGCATCGCCGCGCAAGCGCTCGGCATGGCCCGCGCGGCCTACGACGCGGCACTCGCCTATGCCAAAGAACGAGAGACGTTCGGCCAGAAGATCATCGCGCACCAGGCGGTGGCGTTCCGCCTTGCCGACATGGCGACGCAGCTCGCCGCGGCGCGTGGCCTCATCCTCGACGCGGCCGAGCGGCGCGATTGCGGCGATCCCTGCCTCAAAGAGGCGGCGATGGCCAAATTGTTTGCCTCCGAGATGGCCGAGCGGGTCGCCTCGGACGCGATCCAGATCCATGGCGGGTACGGCTATCTCACCGATTTCCCGGTCGAGCGGATCTATCGCGACGTGCGGGTGTGCCAGATCTATGAGGGGACCAGCGACATCCAGCGCCTCGTTATCGCGCGCGAGATCACGAAGGGCTGATCCCTAAAATCCGGGAATGCCGCGATAGAGCGACGACAGCGGCTGGTCCAGGCCGATGGTCTCAAGCTGCAAGCGCGCATCGCCGCCATCAAGCTCGATCGTCGCCCAGCCCTCGCCGCTGCGCCGGTAGAGCGTCGCGGCGACACGCTGGCTTTCGACGTAGAGGATCTCCTGCAGGCTCGGGAGGCTCTGATAGTGCGGCAGCTTGACAAAATGGTCGTCACGCTCGGTCGAGGGCGACTGTATCTCGACGATCAGCACCGGCTCCGCCGCGATGCCCTTGTAGCCGCCGGGCTCGCAGGTGACCGTGATGTCGGTCTCGAAATGGTTGCGGCCGCTAAGGCCTTGCGGGGCGATGCCGGCCTGGCTGCGCACCGTGCAATCGGGGCGGTTCGATCGGACGGCGGAGTAGATTTCGCCGGTGAGGTTCCCGGCGATGATCTGGTGCGGGATCGCCGGCGGCGCCATCGCCACGATGACCCCGTCGATCAGCTGGTAATGGCGCTGGTCGTTCGGGCACGAATCGAGGAATTCCTCGACGCTCAGCAGTTTGTAGGCGAGTTCCATGGTGTCAATTTAGCCCTGTTATGCCTGGGTTTCCAGATCCGCTTCGGCGAGCACCTCGGCGAAGAGGACGCGGTCGATATTGCCGCCGGACAGCTCGACCGCGACCCGCTTGCCGGCGAGACGCTCGCGCTCCTGGAGCGCGGCCGCGAGCGGGGCGGCGCCGGCGCCCTCGGCGACATTGTGCGTGTCGGTGAAGAGGATGCGCATCGCCTGTCGGATCTCGGCCTCCGACACCGCGACGATGCGCGCCGCGCCGGCGCGGATGATCGCGAGCGCCCGTTCGTCCGGCACGCGGACCGCGAGCCCGTCGGCGATCGTGTCGGCCGAATTGGTGCTGACCGGCCTGCCGGCGGCGACGGACAAGGCGTAGGTCGGCGCGTTCG
Organism: Allostellaceae bacterium; assembly: GCA_041490725.1. Taxonomy (GTDB): domain Bacteria; phylum Pseudomonadota; class Alphaproteobacteria; order ATCC43930; family CGMCC-115725; genus DATARH01. Next base: position 4,604 of record JBGPTQ010000077.1, read on the forward strand.
CGGCGACGACGCCGACAATCTCGGCGGTCTTCCCCAATGCCTCGCGCGCCGCGATCATGGCGCAGATGCCACTGCCGAGCCCGATCGGCACATAGACGGTATCGAGCCCGTCGACCGCGCGGAACAGCTCGAGGCCGCAGCTCGCAACCCCGCGCACCAGCGCCGGGTCGAACGAGCGCACGAGGTGGAGGTCGTCGGCCGATGCGCGCGCGATCGCGTATTCGTAGGCCGCCTGGAAATCGTGGCCCTCCTCGACGAGGGTCGCGCCAAACGCCTGCATCGCCCGATTCTTCTCGACGCTGTTGCCGTAGGGCACGACGATCGTCGCGGCAAGCCCGAGCCGCGCCGCGGCATAGGCGATGCTTTGCCCATGATTGCCGCGGGTCGCGGTGATGACGCCGCGGATTTGCGGCTGGGCGCGGCGCAGCTCGTCGAGATAAACCAGCCCGCCGCGCAATTTGAAGGCGCCGATCGGGGTGTGGTTCTCGTGCTTGACCCAAACTTCGGCGCCAACCCGGCGCGACAGCAGCGGCCAGCAATATTGCGGGGTCGGCGGCACCACCGTGCGCACCAGCGCGGCCGCGGCATCGAGGTCGGCGAGAGAGGTCATGGCAAGGCTATTTGGGCTGGTTTCGGCCGGCATGGTCAAGCCAGCTGGCCCCGACGCTTGACCATTTGGCATGTCGTGTGTATAAACACACACCATGAACAGCCGTAAAATGATATCGGCTCTGGAGGCGGATGGATGGGAAAAGGTGGCCCAGAAGGGCAGCCATGTTCAGTTCAAGCATCCGATTAAGCCCGGTCGAGTCACGGTTCCGCATCCCGAGCGCGACATCCCTGCCGGCACCTTGCGGAGCATTGAGCGCCAAGCCGGTCTGAAGCTGAGGTAGAAAACCATGCGCCAATATATCGGATTGATCCACAAGGACCCGGACAGCGACTATGGCGTGTCGTTTCCCGATTTCCCCGGCGTTGCCACCGCGGGCAGGACGCTTGATGAAGCGCGCGCCATGGCAGAGGAAGCCTTGGCGTTTCATATCGGGGGTCTGGTTGAGGACAACGAAGCCATCCCCGAACCGTCCACGCTCGAAACCGTCATGGCCGATCCCGCCAACCGCGACGGGGTAGCGATACTCGTTGCCGCCAAGACGCAAGCCCCAAAGGCCGTTCGCGTGAACGTCACGTTTCCCGAAGACGTGCTCGCGCAAATCGACCGTTACGCCGAGGAACACGGGTTCACGCGCTCGGGCTTCCTGACACAGGCGGCAAAGCGCGTCATCAATCGCGAACGCGAAGAAGCGTAACACCAAGGCCCCAGCGTGACTGGGCGCTCCACGGTCCATTTCCCCTTGCCCCTCGGGGCGCACCCGATAAGGTGCGGGCACGATGCCCCTGATCCCGACCGCGGTCGACCGCCGCTCCGATTCGTTCCGCGCCAATGATCGGGCGATGCGCGCGCTGGTCCAGGATCTGCGCGACAAATCGGCGGCGATCGGCGAGGGAGGCGACGAGGCCTCGAGGAAGCGCCACCAGGGACGCGGCAAATTGCTGGCGCGCGAGCGGGTGCGCCTTTTGCTCGATCCGGGCTCGCCGTTTCTCGAACTCTCCGCGTTTGCTGCCCATGGCATGTATGACGGCGCGGTGCCGGCGGCCGGGATCGTCACCGGCATCGGGCGTATCAGGGGCCGCGAATGCGTCCTCGTCGCCAATGACGCGACGGTCAAGGGCGGCACCTATTTCCCGATGACCGTCAAGAAGCATTTGCGCGCCCAGGAGATCGCGCGCGACAACCATCTGCCCTGCCTCTACCTCGTCGATTCGGGGGGCGCCTTCCTCCCGGCGCAGGACGAGGTGTTCCCCGACCGCGAGCATTTCGGCCGGATCTTTTTCAACCAGGCAACGCTGTCGGCGCAGGGCGTGCCGCAGATCGCGATCGTCATGGGGTCGTGCACCGCGGGCGGCGCCTATGTCCCGGCGATGTCGGACGAAAGCATCATCGTCAAGGGCGAGGGCACGATCTTTCTCGCCGGCCCGCCCTTGGTGAAGGCGGCGACGGGCGAAGTAGTCAGCGCCGAGGAATTGGGCGGCGCCGATGTGCACAGCCGGGTCTCCGGGGTCACCGACCATTACGCGCTCGACGACCATCACGCGCTTGGCATCGCCAGGGCCATCGTCGGCAATCTGAACCGGATCAAACCCCTATCGCTTGCCGTCGAGACGCCGCGCGAACCGCTCTACCCGGCCGAGGAGATCTACGGACTGATCCCCGACGATGTGCGCCGGCCCTACGAGGTGCGCGAGATCATCGCCCGCATCGTCGACGGCAGCGAATTCGACGAGTTCAAGCAGCTCTATGGCGCAACCTTGGTGTGTGGCTTCGCGCGGATCTGGGGCTATCCCGTTGGCATCGTCGCCAACAACGGCATCCTCTTCTCGGAAAGCGCGTTGAAGGGCGCGCATTTCATCGAATTGTGCGCGCAGCGCGGCGTGCCCTTGGTGTTTCTGCAGAACATCACCGGCTTCATGGTCGGCAAGAAATACGAGAATGCCGGCATCGCCAAGGACGGCGCCAAGATGGTGACCGCGGTCGCGACCGCCGGGGTGCCGAAATTCACCGTGATCATCGGCGGCAGCTTTGGTGCCGGCAATTACGGCATGTGCGGGCGCGCCTATGGGCCGCGCTTTTTGTGGATGTGGCCGAACGCGCGGATCTCGGTGATGGGCGGCGAGCAGGCCGCCTCGGTGTTGGCCCAGGTGCGGCGCGACGGCATGACGGCGCGCGGGCAGGACTGGAGCGCCGACGAAGAGGCCGCGTTCAGGGCGCCGATCCGCGCCCAATACGAAACCCAGGGCCAC
>JBGPTQ010000078.1:0-7434 GCA_041490725.1 Allostellaceae bacterium
CTACAACCATCCCGACGACCAGCAGACCGACAAGCCGCTCAACCCGCATTTCCGCGGCTTCGGCCGGGTCGCGACCAATGCCGAGGGGCGTTTCCGCGTGGTGACGATCAAGCCCGGCCCGGTGCCCGGCCGCGGCAACGCGCTGCAGGCGCCGCATATCAATATTGCGCTGTTCGCGCGCGGGCTCTTAAAGCACCTCTATACAAGGCTCTATTTCGCCGACGAGCCGGCCAATGCGAGCGACCCGCTCTTGACCTCGATCGAGGACGAAACCGCGCGCCGCAGCCTGCTGGCCCGCCGCGCGCAAGCCGGCAGCCCGGCGCTCTACCAGTTCGACATCGTGCTCCAGGGCGAGAACGAAACCGCCTTCCTCGATATCTGATGCCCTTTCCAGTCATTCCCGCGCAAGCGGGAATCTAGGGGCGACCGACGGGCGGCTGCCCTGGACCCCCGCGTTCGCGGGGGTGACGGAATGGGGCTCACAGCAGCTGGCCGCCGTCGACCGAGATCGTCTGGCCGGTGACCCAGCTGGCGAGGGGCGAGGCGAGAAACGCCACGATTTGGGCCACCTCCTCCGGCCGGCCGAGGCGGCCGAACGGGATGCTGCGCAGGATAGCGCCGTAGAGCGGCGGGTTGTTGGTCTTTGCCCGCTCCCAGGTGCCGCCAGGAAACTCGATCGAGCCCGGCGCGACGCAGTTGACGCGGATGCCCTTTGGCGCCAGCGCCGCGGCCTCGCTCATCGTGTATTCAATCAGCGCCGCCTTGACCGCGCCGTAGGGCGGGGTGCGGGCCGAGGCAACCAGGCCCGAGATCGACGAGATGTTAATGATCGCGCCGGCCTCGCTTTGTTCGAGGAACGGCACCGCCGCGCGGATGGCACGCACCGTGCCGAGGAGATCGACATCGATGCTGCGCGCCCAGCCGGCCTCGTCGTTGGTGGTGCCGAACCCCGAAGCATTGCAGACGAGAATGTCGATGCCGCCGAGCGCCTCGCCGGCGGCGCCGATATAGGCCGCGAGGGCCGCTCCATCGGCGACATCGCAGGGTTGGGCATGCGCCGTGACCCCGTGCGCGGCGATTTCCTCGCGCACCTGGCCCAGCGCCTCGGCGCCGCGCGCGCAGATCGACACCGCGGCTCCCGCCTCGGCGCAGGCCAGCGCGATCGCCCGCCCAATCCCCCGGCTGCCGCCGGTAATGACCGCCCGCTTGCCCGAAAGGTCGATCTTCATGTCTCGCGCGCCCCTTTGTAGGATCTGATCGATCGTCCGATCATGGCGTCGATTGTCGCCGCTTTCCAGCCCCACCCTACCCTCCCCCGCTCGCGGGGGAGGGTAGGGTGGGGGTGATCGGTCCGGTTGCGTTTGCCTCGATGGCGGTTAAGCTCAGGCGCTTGCAGCAGCGAGGCGGCGGTGTCGGCAGAATCGGAAACAAGCCCAGGAGTTCGCCTGCGCCGCCATGGCGGCCGGCCGTCGCGTCTCGAATCGGCGCAGCTCTCGGACCGTATCCTCGATGTCGCGACCGCGCTGTTTCTCGGCGACGGCTTCGGCGCCACCAGTATCGAGGCGGTGGCCAAGCGCGCCGGTATTTCGAAGCGCACCTTCTATCATCGCTTTCGCGGCAAGGAGGTATTGTTCGAGGCCGTGGTGCGGCGGCTGATCGCACGATGGATGCCGCCCTTCGATGCCGCCTTGCTGGAGGCGCCGAGCCTCGCAGAGACGTTGCGCCGCTCGGCCGAATATATGCTCGATGTGGCGCTGACCCCGGAGGCGCTCGCCTTGCACCGGATCGTGATTGCCGAGGCAACGCGGTTTCCCGGGCTCGCGCGCATCCTTCACGAACTCGGCGCGGCAGCCGGGATCGAGCGGATCGCGCGGCATCTCGAACAGCGGATCGCCAGCGGCGAGCTGAGGGCGATCGATCCGCGCTTCGCCGCCGAGCAGTTCATCCTGATGGTAGTGACCGGACCGCGACGGCGTGCGCTGGGCCTCGGTGCACCGCTCAGCGCGACCGAGCTGCGCGATTGGGTCGACCATAGCGTCAGGCTTTTTGTTGACGGTTGCCGCGGCAGCTGACGCGCAAATTGCCGATCTGCGCGGCGCTGCCCGAACGGGCAAGCACTAGCCGAACTTGGGCCCGATAATGGCGGAGCGAACCCCGATCGCGGCATTTCTCGGGTCCGCTTAATGGTAGTATCCGCCAGAACCTCTTTCGCTTTCTAATTTATAAAATCCGCAGATTTCGTCATATCCGTACAGCGAGCCCAATCTTATCGGGATCGATCTCGGCTTCCGAGCGTATACCGAGGCGGGCAATTGCTCGCAAGTTTGGCAGATGCGTAGGGGAGCAGCTGATGTCGATGCGGATCACAATGATTGTCGGCGCTTGTCTTGCCGTGGCGGGAGCCATGTCTGTCGCCGATGCGCGGGCACAGACATTCTACCTCGGTGGTGAGGCGGGCTGGAGCGTGCTCGATGACCAAACCGACAAGGCGCCGGGGCTTGCACCGGTTCGTGCGCGGTTCGATTCGGGTTTCGCCGCCGGTGCGCGGGCCGGCTATGAGTGGGGGCCGTGGCGGTTCGAAGAGGAATACGTCTACCGCAGCAACGATCTGACCGGCCTCAGCGTCGGCGGCTTCAAAGTGTCCGGCGTGCGCGGCAGCCGGCAGGCGCACGCGTTGATGACCAACGTGCTTTACGACATCAACCTCGGCTGGCCGGTGACGCCGCATGTCGGTGCCGGCATCGGCGCGGTCAATATCATCGACCAAGCCCGGGTGAAGGGCTTTGGCCAACTCTTCAACGATGATGACTGGCAGTTCGGCTACCAGGCGATTGGCGGGGTGCGCTACAATGTGACGCCGAACGTCGCGCTCGATCTCGACTACCGGTATCTCGCCAGCACCGAGGCGACCTTCCGCGTGCCGGCCGCGCCCGCGATCAAGTACAAGAGCGGGTACGAGACACATACCCTGATGGCGAGCGTGGTCTACCGGTTCGGGCCACCGCCGCCCGCCCCGCCGGTCGCCGCTCCCCCCGCGATGCCGGCCCCGCCGCCTGCTGCGGCGCGACGCGTGTTCCTGGTCTTCTTCGATTGGGATCGCGCGACGGTCACCGCCGAGGGCATGCGGATCGTGCAGCAGGCGGCCGAGGCTTACAAATCGGGCGCGCCGGTGCAGCTCCAGGTGACCGGCTATACCGACGCGTCGGGATCGGTCGGGTACAACCAGCGCCTTTCCGAGCGTCGCGCCAAGGCGGTCGCCGATGCGCTCGCCCGGCTCGGCGTGCCGCGCAATGACATAATGGTCAGCGGCCGCGGCAAGAACGACCAGCGTGTGCCGACCGCGGACGGGGTGCGCGAGCCGCAGAACCGCCGGGTCGAGATCGTCTTCTAAGCCGCCTCGACGGCATTGCCTGGGAGGGGCCCGCTTCGGCGGGCCTCTTTTTGCGCGCTTGCTTGCGCCGGTCCGCGGCATCAGCATCGCCGACCAGCCAAGGGAGCGACTATGATCAAAAGCCTTTCGTTGCTGACCCGCCGACCCGAGCTGTCGCACGAAGAGTTCGTCCGCCATTGGGTCGAGATCCACGCGCCCTTGGCCCATGCCGTGCCCGGCGTGCGGCGTTACGTACAGAACCATATCGAGGGTGAGCGAAGGCGGGCCGACATCCCAGAGACCGAGGTGGCGGTCGATGGGATCGCCGAGCTGTGGTACGACGATCGCGCCGCGATGGACCGCGCCAACGCCTCGCCCGAAGCAAAGCGGCTGCATGACGACGGCGCCCTGTTCATCGGTGGGATCAAGAGCTTCATTGTCGAAGAGAAGGTGATCATCCCCATATCGGAGTGAGCAAGGCGAGGAGACGGCGATCCGCCCGACCCGCTTCGCGCTCGACACCCCGGCCTTGCAGCCGGACTACGATGCGTGCTGGGCCGGGTTCGACAGGATGTTCGAGGGGTAAATCGGCCGGCGCGCCATCTCTTCATATCAGCCACGAAAATCCGCCGCCCCGGTTGCGTTGACACTCTGCGGCACGCGGTCTAAGTCAAACGCTGCTGGGAGCCGCACTTTTGCCGGAACTTTTCGCATGACATCCGACCCGCGGCCGCTGTCGCCGCATCTTCAGATCTACCGCTGGCAGCTCACCTCGGTGCTGTCGATCCTGCATCGGGCGAGCGGCGTCGCGCTTGCCGCCGGCACGATCCTCTTGGTGTGGTGGCTGGTCGCGGCGGCGGACGGCCCCGACTCCTATGCGCGCGTCCAGTGGTTTCTCGGCTCGTGGCTCGGCCGCGTGCTGTTGTTCGGCTGGAGCGTCGCGCTGTTCTATCATCTGTGCAACGGGCTGCGGCATCTGTGGTGGGATACCGGGCGCGGTCTCGAACTGAAGAGCGTCTATGCCAGTGGCTGGGCGGTGGTCGCCGCGACATCAGTGCTGACCGCAATCGCCTGGATCGCCGGCATCGCCAACTGGAGCCGATGAGATGGCAGCGCCGCGCATGCGCTCGCCGTTAGGGCGCGCGATCGGGCTTGGCTCGGCCAAGGAGGGGGTCGAGCATTGGTGGGCCCAGCGGGTCACCGCGCTCGCGCTGGTGCCGCTCGCGCTCTGGTTTGTGATCGTCGTCATCGAGCTCGCCGGCGCCGACCGCGCGCTGTTCGTCGACTGGGTCCGCCATCCGGTGCCGGCGGTCCTCCTGGTGTTGCTGCTGATCGCGGCCTTCTATCACGGCGCGCTCGGGCTGCAGGTCGTGATCGAGGATTATGTCGAGAACGAAGTCCGTCGCTTTGGGCTGTTGATCGTCACGCGCCTCGCCGCGATCGTCCTTGCCGTGCTCGGCATTTTCGCCGTGCTCAAACTCTCGCTCGGCGCCTAGAGGCGCGAAACCCCGCGGAGTCGCGCCATGCCTGCCGCCTATCCGATCACCGATCACGAATACGATGTCGTCATCGTCGGCGCCGGCGGCGCCGGCCTGCGCGCCACCTTGGGCACCACCCTCGAAGGGCTGAAGACCGCCTGCATCAGCAAGGTGTTCCCGACCCGCAGCCACACGGTTTCAGCGCAGGGCGGGATCAGCGCCGCGCTCGCCAATATGGGCGAGGATGACTGGCGCTGGCACATGTACGACACCGTCAAGGGGTCGGACTGGCTCGGCGACCAGGATGCGATCGAATATATGTGCCGGCAGGCGATCCCGGCGGTCATCGAGCTCGAGCACTTCGGGGTACCGTTCTCGCGCACCGAAACCGGACAGATCTACCAGCGGCCCTTCGGCGGCCACATGATGGAATACGGCGAGGGCGCCCCCGCCAACCGTGCCTGCGCCGCCGCCGACCGCACCGGCCACGCCATCATCCACACGCTCTACCAGCAGTCGCTGCGCCACAACGCCGAGTTTTTTGTCGAGTATTTCGCCCTCGACCTGATCATGGATGAGGAGGGTGTGTGCCGCGGGGTCATGGCGTGGAACCTCGAAGACGGCACGATCCACCGGTTTCGCGCCCAGATGGTGATGCTCGCCACCGGCGGGTATGGCCGGACCTATTTCTCCTGCACCTCGGCCCATACCTGCACCGGCGACGGCAATGCAATGGTATTGCGTGCTGGATTGCCGTTGCAGGACATGGAATTCATCCAGTTTCACCCGACCGGAATCTACGGCGCCGGCTGCCTGATCACCGAGGGCGCGCGCGGCGAAGGCGGCTATCTGACCAACAGCGAGGGCGAGCGCTTCATGGAGCGCTATGCCCCGCACGCCAAGGATCTGGCTTCGCGCGACGTGACCAGCCGGTCGATGACGATCGAGATCCGCGAGGGCCGCGGCTGCGGGCCGCTCAAGGACCACATCTTCCTGCATCTGGAGCACCTCGATCCGAAGATGCTGCACCAGCGCCTGCCCGGGATTTCGGAGACCGCGAAAATCTTCTCGGGCGTCGATGTCACGAGCGAGCCGATCCCGGTGCTGCCCACGGCGCATTACAACATGGGCGGCATCCCGACCAATTACCGCGGCGAGGTCTTGCGCCCGACCGAGAGCGAGCCCGATGCCGTGGTGCCCGGGCTGATGGCGATCGGCGAGGGGGCGAGCGTTTCGGTGCACGGCGCCAACCGGCTCGGCTGCAACTCGCTCTTGGACATCGTGGTGTTCGGCCGCGCCGCGGCGCATCGCGCGGCCGAGCTGGTGCGACCCGGCATGGCGCATGCGCCGTTGCCGGCCAGCGCCGGGGAGCTGGGAATCGCCCTGCTCGACGCGGCGCGCCAGGCCAAGGGCCCGCGCAAGACCGCCGAGATCCGAGTCGATATGCAGCGGACCATGCAGAACAATTGCGCGGTGTTCCGCACCGCCGCTGTCTTGCGCGAGGGGGTCGACAAGATCGACCTTGTGGCAAAGAGCTATGCCGATCTCGGCATTTCCGACCGCTCGCTGATCTGGAACAGCGATCTGATGGAGGCGCTGGAGCTGCAGAACCTCTTACAGCAGGCAGTGGTGGCGCTGCATTCGGCCGAGAACCGGACGGAGAGCCGCGGCGCCCATGCGCGTGAGGATTTTCCCGAACGCGACGACCAGAACTGGCTGAAGCACACGCTTACCTGGCTCGACGGCGACGGCAATGTGCGGCTCGGCTCCCGCCCGGTGCACCTGTTCACCTTGTCGAACGAGGTGCAGGTGTTCCCACCCAAGGCGCGGATTTATTGAAATGACCGAATTCAGCCTGCCCGCGAATTCCAAGATCGGCACCGGCAAGACCTACGCGCCGCCGCCCAATCCGCAGCGGCTGCGCCGTTTCCATGTCTATCGCTGGAACCCCGATAACGGGAACAATCCGGTCGTCGACACCTATTCGATCGACCTCGCCGATTGCGGACCGATGGTCCTCGACGCGCTGATCAAGATCAAGAACGAGATCGACACCACGCTGACTTTCCGCCGCTCGTGCCGCGAGGGCGTCTGCGGCTCCTGCGCGATGAATATCGACGGCACCAACACGCTCGCCTGCATACAGGCGATCGACGACATCAAGGGCGAGGTGCGGATCTATCCGCTGCCGCACATGCCGGTGATCAAGGATCTCGTCCCCGACCTGACCCATGTCTATGCGCAGTACCATTCGATCCAGCCGTGGCTGCAGACCGAGAGCACGGCGCCGCCCGACCGCGAGCGGCCGCAATCGGTGGAGGAGCGCGCCCGGCTCGACGGGCTGTGGGAATGCGTTCTGTGCTTCTGCTGCACAACCGCGTGCCCGTCTTACTGGTGGAACGGCGAGCGCTATCTCGGGCCGGCGGTGTTGCTCCAGGCCTATCGCTGGATCGCCGACAGCCGCGATGAGAAGACCGGCGACCGGCTCGACGCGCTCGAAGACCCGTTCCGCCTCTATCGCTGCCACACGATCATGAACTGCACCCGGACCTGCCCGAAAAACCTGAACCCGGCCAAGGCCATCGC
>JBGPTQ010000079.1:0-7414 GCA_041490725.1 Allostellaceae bacterium
CCATGGACCATCATGTCGATCGGCCTGCGCGATTGGGCGCATCGGTTCTAATCAGCGGGATTTGGTATAAGCAGCAGATTGCTCGCGCGCAGGTTTTGTAAATCGGTTGAGCGGAGCGAAGCCCGTGGTTTTCCTAGACAAATCTGCGTCGGTGGGTGTCGCGTTGCTCAACCCACCCCACCCGTTGCAGCTAATCAGCGGCAGATTTTTGCCCGAGGGTTGCAGCTCGATGGAGCGGCGCGCGAGGCCCCAGGCGAAGAGATGGGCGAGCGCCGCCGTCGCGAGATCGATCTCGCAATCCGCCGCGTAGCGTGTCGCCAGGCGCCGCGTCTCGGCAACGAACGCGTCGAGCGCGCCCCCGCCGCATTCCGGCGCGCCGGCATCGTAGCCGTGGTCCGCGCGCTGCAATTCTCGTGTGACCGGGATCATGGCGAGCGCAGCCTCGGCCTCGCCGTCGAGGTAGAGCTCGGCGGCGCGGGTCGCCTTGTTGCGGCACCCCGCTGGCCGCCCGGCGGAATTGCCGGACTGGCCCTTCGCCCAAGGACGCCCGCGCGGGCGTCCTTGCGGATTTTGTGATTGCGTATCGAACATCCATGTCTCCGCATTCGCCTTAAAGCGGCGCTTTTATTGCCGAATCTGCAGAGCATATCATACGATTAACGTTATTTCTGCGGCGCCGTGTTGGTAACGAGTCCACCTCGGCGCGGGTGTCGCCGCTCAGAGTGTGATAATGTCGTTTATCTGTTTCGAGGTGAGCCTCGTTGAGGTCGAGCGGATTCTGATTTAAGTCTACGATAGCAGTCTATGCGAAAGCCCCAGGCTGAAGGTGATGAGACCCTCGACCCGATTAACCCACGTTAACTTGTCTCTGCTCGAGGCGCGACGCTTGGGTCAAATCGATGTCACGGTCGGATGCTGCATGAGGAAGAGTTGATGCACCATACGGTAGCGCGGCTCCTTTTGGAGTTTCTGCCATTTCTGTTGACCGCCGTCGCTACGCATCTGGTCATGTCATTTTCCCAAACGCTAATGCATTACAAGCTTGGCCACCACCGAATAGGTGGTAAGTTTTTCCACAACCATATCAATTTCCATCACGTCTACTATTCTAAAGAGAATCTCGTTTCACGGACGTACCTCGACAAGGAAGGAAATAATACGAAATTTTACTTTATTCCTATATTTATGGTCGGGGGATGTACCTATTTTTTCTTGCCGGTTGATCTCTTCATGGTTCAGATCTTTGCCTGTGCGGCATCCTTCTACGCGCACCTCTTTTTCGACAAGGAATATCACGTCGAGGGATCGCGGCTCCAGCGGTTTGCGTGGTTTAGATGGATGCAGGAACTTCACTTCGCTCATCACCGACACGCGGACTGCAATTTCGCGGTGATCGATTTCTTCTGGGATAGGATCCTTGGTACCTACAGAAGACCGAATGTTTGAATCGGCGACGCCAGGCTGCAAACGCCTCGGGGATAAACCGGATTATCACGTAGAGGCGCCCGCGCTTCACGTCTCATCACCGCGTCAACGCGCGGTCATCCGCCAGCGGAACCACTCGACGACGCCGGACTGGCCGAGCCTGCGGGCCGATCGCCTATCTGCCGGTGATTACATCAAGGAAAGCGCGGGCGGTCAGGATCACCGTGCCGCGATGGGTCGCCAGATTCAGCAATCCCGCCTTGTCGCCAGTGACGAGAGAATCCGCTTGCCCGCCGTCGCACATGGCCAGCAGGAAATCGTCGGCAGGATCATCCGAACGCCTGGTGCGGGGCAGCTCGGGGACGAGCTCGGCGTCGGCGCGGAGTTGATTGACCAACCGACCCGCTTCGGCGGGCCGGATCAAGGAGCGGATTTGTGGTCGCCTGGTAACCGTTCGCAGCTCTTCAAGCTGCAAGGTATGGGTCAGAAGAACAAAATGGTCGTCAAACCAGGCTTCGAGGATGCGGCCGGGCACGCTGTCGCGCCGGATCAGCGCGCTCAACAGGATATTCGTGTCGAGTACGACGCGCATCGCCGATGCGTGCCATCACCAACTACGGTTCGGCCAGAACTCCTCGCGGGTCGCGGCGCACGCCTCATCGATCAGCGCCTGAACCTCATCGCCGGGGAGGCCGGCGTTGCGCTCCTGGATGTCCCGAACCGTCGCCCGCAGCACCTCCTTGCGGACCGCGCGCTCGATGAATTTGGAGAGGTCGCCCTTCTTGCCGCCGCGCTCGGCGAGATAGGTGCGCAGAGCGATGTCCGTCTCCTTGGATACCTTAACTGTCCAGCGGGTCAGATCGGACATCACGGCGCCTATACGCATAAAGGTCTAAGCGTCTATATAGGCCGAGCCTGCCGCGCCGCTATTCGAAAAAGCGGCGGATCTCGGCAATTACTCGATCGGCCGCATCGGCGCCGAGTTGCGGATAGATCGGCAGGCTGAGGATCTCGCGCATGGCCTCGGTCGTCTCGGGCAGGCCGGCGGGGAACTCGCCGAGGCGGCCCTGATAGGCCGGCTGGAGATGCACCGGCACCGGGTAATGAATCCCGGTACCGATCTGCGCGGCGCGCAGATGCTCGCGCAGGCGGTCGCGCTGGTTGCTGCGGACCACGTATTGGTGAAAGACGTGGATGCACTCGGCGCGGCGCCGCGGCAGCGCGAGCGGCAGGCCGTGGAGGCCCTGGTCATAGCGGGCGGCGATCCTTTGGCGGCGCGCGTTGTCGTCAGCGAGGTGGGACAGCCTGGCCCCGAGGATCGCCGCCTGCAGCGGGTCGAGCCTTGTGTTGATGCCGGTGCGGGCGCTGACATAGCGCTCGCGCCAGCCATATTCGCGCAATTCGCGCAGCGCGACGGCGAGTTCCGGGTCATCCGTCGCGGTCATTCCCGCGTCGCCCAGCGCGCCCAGATTCTTGGTCGGATAAAAGCTGAAGCAGGCGATGTCGCCGAAGCTGCCGGTCGGCCGCCCGCGGTAGGCCGCGCCGTGGCTCTGCGCGCAATCCTCGATGACCCGCATTCCATGACGGCGAGCGAGCTCCAGGATCGGCGCCAGATCGGCCGGCTCGCCGTAGAGATGCACCGGGAGGATTGCGGCCGGCCGGCCGGGCGGCGGGTCGCGCAAGGCCGCCTCGAGCGCCGCGGGATCCATCGTGAAGCCGCCGGGCTCGATGTCGACCAGCACCGGGACCGCCCCGGCCCGCTCGATCGCGGCGACGGTCGCGACCGCGGTATGCGATACCGTGAAGACGAGGTCGCCGGTCTGGCTCGCGGTCTGGCTCGCGGTCTGGCTCGCGGTCTGGCTCGCGGTCTGGCTCCCTGGGCCGATGCCGCAGGCGCGCAATGCCAACTCGATCGCATCGGTGCCGCTGCCGGTGCCGACCGCATGGGCCATGCCGAGCCAGGCGGCAAATTCCGCCTCGAACGCCTCGACCTCACGCCCCAGGATGTACTGACCGCTGGCCAGCACCCGGGCAATCGCGGCGTCGATCTCGGCTTTCTGCTCGAAATAGCCGGCGCGCGGATCGGTCTGCGGGATCGGCAGGGCTGTCATCGTCGTCTCAGTGTCGTCATTGCCGCGAAAGCGGCAATCCACGGCCCCAGCGCTTCAACGGCTGCCCTGGACCCCCGCTTTCGCGGGGGTGACGGGTAACATGAGATTGCTCGATCCATTTTCGAAGCAGTCTCAGACATAGCTCGCCAGATGGCGGCGGTAATAGTCGAGGGAACGCGAGAGGCCGTCATCGAGGCCGATCTGCGGCGCCCACCCGGTCAGCGTGCGAAAGCGGCGGTCATCGGTGACGAAATCACCGATGTCGATGCGCTTCCTGTCGGCCGGGAATTCGCGCCGCTCGAAGGTGCCGCCGCCATTCGCCCGGATCAGCGCCTCGGCGAGCTGGAGCAGCGTATAGGGCGCCTCGCCCCCGACATTGAGCGCCTGGCCCGCGGTGTCAGGAGTCAATGCCGCACACAGAAACGCCTCGACCGCATCATCGATATAGAGGAGCTCGCGGCGCTGCTCGCCGCCCCACACCTCGAAGGCGGCGCCTTCGAGCGCCCGGCGCAGCCAGATCCCAAGGAAATTCTGCCGGGCATCCTTGATCCGCATGCCCGGCCCGTAAACATTGGTCAGCCGTAAGGAGCGGGTGTTGATGCCATAGGCATCGTGAAACAACAGGTGATACGCTTCGCCCGCCATCTTGTTGACGCCGTTGACATCGGCCGGGCGCAACGGGTGCTCCTCATCGACCGGCAGATAACGCGGCCTTCCGTAGATCTGGCGGGTCCCGGCGTGCACGATGGTGAGCGCAGGGACCACCGCCCGGCACAATTCCAAGAGCTGCAATTGCGCCGTGCAATTGACCGCGAGGTCATGTTCCGGCGCAGTCATCGAATCGAGATGACTGGTCTGGCCGGCGAGGTCGAACAGGAAATCCCGGCCAAGAAGCAGGTGGCGCAGCGCGGCGGCGTCGCGGATGTCGGCGATGTTGACCTGCACCCGCTCGCTTATGTCGGCGATGTTGGCGAAATTCGCGCCCGCCTCGGGGACCATGCTGTCAACGAGCAATACCTCGGCGCCGAGCGCCACGAGACGCCGCGCCAGCGCCGAACCAATCAGGCCGACGCCACCGGTGATCATCACATGCGCGCCGCGGAAGGCGGCAAAACGCCGGTCAGTCTTTGGACTCACGAACCCTCGCGAATACGGCAATTCCTGGGGCAGTGCGGTGCGGGATACCGGCTTCTGCCGGCGTCAATCGGCTCGAGGCAAGAACGGGCGGCGGGCGGTCCTATTCCGCCATCGGCATTCGGGGTGTATGCCGCTCCCGCCGGCGTGAACTCGTCAGGCGGCCGAGGCGTCAGTCGGCGATGGCGGCGATGGCGGCGAGCGGCGGCGTGCTCGCCCGGGGGAACAGCCGTTCCTCGACGAGCCCGCAGACGATGTGCCCGGCCGTAATGTGCAGTTGCTGGATCAAGGGCGTCGAGTCCGATGGCGCAAAGAGGCACAGATCGCAGCGCGCCGCCATGTCGCCGCCGCTCTTCCCGGTGAAGCCGATCACCACGAGGCCGCTCGCCCGCGCCGCCGCGATCGCTTTCAAAATGTTCGGCGAGCGCCCCGAGGTCGAGAGCGCGATCAAGACGTCGCCGGGGCGCCCGAGCCCCTGCACCTGGCGCTCGAACACGCGATCATACCCGTAATCATTGGCGATCGCGGTCAGCGCCGAGCTGTCCGTGGTCAGGGCGATCGCCGCGGCCGGCGCGCGGTCGTACTCGAACTTCCCGATAAACTCGCAGGCGATATGCTGGGCGTCGGCGGCGCTGCCGCCATTGCCGGCGAGCAGCACCTTGTTCCCGGCGCCGAGCGCGGCGGCGACCCGGTCGACCACCGCCGCGATCGTCTCGATCAGCCGCTGGTCGCCAATCGCCGCCTCAACCAAATCGCGCGAGCGCGCGAGGTATTCGACGATCGGCTCCGTCCGCTGGCTCATCAAGTTCGATCTCTCAATGATGTGGAGCGGGTGAAGGGAATCGAACCCTCGTCGTAAGCTTGGGAAGCTTCTGCTCTGCCATTGAGCTACACCCGCGCGCGACCGACAGGATAGGCGAACCCCTCGGCGATGCAAAGAGGACGATGCAAGAGGAAGCCGGCTCGCGCCGGCCGCGACAGGGCCGCGCGGTGCCGCGAAACGCCGCAATTTTGATAGGCAAAGCCGGCGCCGCCATGCGATAGCGACGCCTCGGGCATCAGAGGCAGGAGACGCAGGGATGAAAAACGGATTTCGCGTCTACGACGTCGACACGCACATCAACCCCGGCGCCGAGGTGCTCGACAAATACGTCGATCCGGGCTTCCGGCCGCGCCTGCCTGAACTCGCGCCCTACCGGGTCGCGATCCAATCGCGCGAGGTGGGCGGCGGCGAGCGGCATATCTACCGCTTCGATGAAAAGATCTACGAGCGCACTTTGGGCGAAGCCGAGCCGCAGCCCGGCTCGCGCGACGGGCGGGTGTGGCGCGGCCGGCTGCGCCCCAGCCCCGGCGTCCAGGACGACCGCGCCGACAACCGCATCCACGACATGGACATCGAAGGCGCCGACCGGCATTTTCTGATTCCCTCGGCGTGGACCGCCGCGGTCGGCCACCCCGACACCTCGATCGAGGTCGCGCTGATCCGCGCCTACCACCGCCACATGGCCGATTTCTGCAGCGTCGCGCCGGACCGCCTCAAAGGCCCGATCGTCGCCTCGACCCGCGAGGTCGGCGAGGCGGTGCGCGAGATCCGCGAATGGGGCAACTCTCGCTGGGCGGTCGCGGTGCAGCCGCTCTTGGACAACGACCGGCCGGTCGATCACCCCGATCTCGAGCCGATCTGGCAGGCGGCCGAGGAGCACGATCTGGCGATCGCGCATCACAGCTTCGCCTGGAACCCGCCCTATTTCCCGGGCTATCGCGACATGTGGGACAATGTGTACCTGGCGCGCCTCTGTTCGCACCCGTGGGGCGCGATGCGCTTCATGGCCGGGTTTCTCGCCGGGGGCGTGCTCGACCGCCACCCGGGATTGCGCCTCGCGGTCCTCGAATGCGGCTTCGGCTGGCTGCCCTTCTGGGTGCGCCGTATGGACGAGCAGGTCAGCTATGTCGGCCGCACCGCACCCTTGAAGCATCTGCCGAGCGAGCATTTCGCGGCGGGCCGCGTCTTCTGCAACATCGAGGCCCACGAGCACGAGCCGATGTTCCAGATGGTGACAGAGGCATTGGGCGACGGCGTCTTGATGTACGCTTCCGACTACCCGCATTTCGAAAGCTGGTTCCCCGACTCGGTCGACAAGATCATGGAGTGGTCGAGCATCACCCCGGAGCGCCGGCAGAAACTCTTCTGGGACAACGCCAACCGCTGCTTCAAGCAGACGTGAGGGAGAGAAGGGTGTCCGTAAGTAGTAAGCGGCAGCGCCGTGTTCGCGCGACAGAGGTCGAGAACATTTCGATTTTAGGAGTGCGTGCGCGCATGGCTCCACTCGGCCTACAAATGTACGCTGCCAATTTCATATCCGCGGCAGAATCAGTACCGCCGCCGGATGCCCCATTTGCTCCAGCACGAACATACTTGGCTTGTCACGCGCTCGAACTGGCGCTGAAAGCGTTCCTATCTCTGAAGGGTCGCTCTCTTCGGCGTTTAGCTGGGGGCCAATTTGGCCACGATCTCGGCAACCTCCTCACAGAGGCTGAGCGAGGTGGCCTTGACACGTTGATTAAGCTCAACGAGAGGGAGAAATTCGAAATACGTCGTGCTTCGAATTATTACTCCACGAAGATCTTTGAGTATCCAGCTATTGGCGAAGCTCTTCGCGGTTTACCTGAGAGGCCTGATACTGCCCTATTAATTAGCGCAGCCCAGGCGCTGATTGATATTCTCGCGGAGCCATGTCTGCACG
>JBGPTQ010000080.1:0-7398 GCA_041490725.1 Allostellaceae bacterium
CCGAGCGCTGCGAGGGCAAGGATGTCGCGGCGGCTTACGCCATTTGCCGCGGGCGCACCAGCCCCGCGGCCCTCGATTGATGAGGCCATTTCCTGCTCCATGCGGCTCCTTTCGCGGAGCCTTGTCTTTAGTGTAGATCCGCTATGCGCGGATGTCAGCCGGCAACTTCGGATAGGCCGCTACAGCCCGTGCGTCGCCGGCACGTAGACGAGCCGGCGACGCGGTGCCCGGACCGCGGCCGGCTTGGCGTAGATCTGCTTTGTCGCCTCGACCATCAGCACCCCGGCAAAGGTCGGAAACCAGCGTCTGCCGATCCGCTCCCAGGCGGCCGCCGAGCGCAGCATCACGCGGCTCGTCGCCGGCGGGATGAACAGCGCGCTGTCGGAACCGACCGGGGTGAACTGCTCGTCGCGCAGTAATTGCGAGAGCTGCGACAGCGTGTACGGGCGGCCGGAGCCGAACGGGGTGCGGTCGAGGCGTGCCCAGATCCCGCGCCGGTTCGGCGCCACGATCAGCACCCGTCCGCCGCCGGCCAGCACGCGCCAGATCTCCTTGAGCATCGCGCGGACCTCTTCGCTCGTCTCGAGCGCGTGGACCAGCACCACCCGGTCGATCGAGTAATCGGCGAAGGGCAGCTCGCCCTCATCGGCAAGCGTCACCAGGTTCAGGCCCTCGGACGGCCAGCGCAGTACCCCCAATGTGGCCGGCATCACCGCGATGGTGCGCTCGGTCTCGCCCGACAACGCCGACAGGAACGGGGTCGCGTAGCCGATGCCGAGGAGCCGCATGCCGCGCAAATCCGGCCACACCCGCTGGATCGCACGGCGGATCATGCGGCGGGCCACCTGGCCGAGCGCGCCGCGGTAGAAATCCCTGAGATCGACGACGTCGCCAGCCATCGCGGGAGTTTAGCACAGCGCGGGCCCCGCCCCGCAGGCGTGACACGCCAGGGCAGTATCGGAGCTACTCGATCACCTCGTCGGCGCGGGCGAGGAGCGCTTGCGGCACGGTGAGACCGAGCGCCTTAGCGGTCTTGAGGTTGATCACCAGCTCGAATTTGGTCGGTTGCTCGACCGGCAGATCGGCCGGCTTGGCACCATTGAGGATCTTGCCGGCGTAAATGCCGAGCTGGCGAGACGCGGCAGTGAGGCTCGGTCCGTAGCTGATCAGGCCGCCGGCCCCGCGAACTCGCGAAACGGATAGATCGACGGAACGGCAGCGCGTTCCGCCAGCGCCACGAGCTGCTCGTGCCGGCTGGCGAAGAACGGGTCGTTACCGACAACAAGCGCATCGGCACGCAGTTGCACGAGGATTGTGAACGCGGCGTCGATCTCGCTTTCGGTGCCGGCCTTCAGGACAGGGAGCTGCACCCCCTTCGAGCGCGCCGCCTCCTGTGCGTCCCGTATGATGCGGTCGGCACTCGCATTGTTCGGGTTCACCAGCAGGGCGATGACCCTGGCCTGGCGGACCAGCTCGGAAAGCAGTTCCAGGCGCTTGGGCGTCAGATCGATGAAGAGGGTGCTAACGCCCGTGAGGTTGCCGCCTGGGCGCGCGAGACTCGCGACGAGGCTCTCTCCGACCGGGTCGTCGCCGATGATAAAGACGATCGGGATCGTGGAGGTTGCAGTTTTCGCTGCGCGTGTGCCGGGAAACCCAAACGCAACGATCACGTTGACCTTGCGGCCGACGAGGTCTGCGGCCAATGCGGGGAGCCGATCATAATGACCCTCCGCCCATCTGTACTCGGTCGCTACATTTTGTCCCTCGACATAGCCGGTTTCGCTCAACCCCTGGCGGAATGCGGCAATTTGATATGCAAACGAGCCGGGCGACGCAAAGTGGAGATAGCCGATCACCGGCATGGCTTTCTGCTGCGCCCGGGCAGCCAATGGCCACGCGACCGCCGCGCCGCCGATAAGATGAATAAATTCCCGCCGCTTCATTCGATTGCCTCGTCAGTCGGACGCCTCTCCCGGTCAGGCGTCCGGTGCACTCGCACTCGGGTCGCGCTGTTGGTTTCGCATTCTCTAGCCAGGTGGATCCGCCGGCCGCTTCTCCCACCGAGAGACTACCCACACCGACACATCGCGGCTATCGTTTCGCCAACCTCGGTTGCGAAGGCTTCGCATATCCACCCGACCCAGCCCGACCGGTAGCCCGATTAGCGACTTCCGCGATCAAGCTTTTTATTGAGGAGAACAGCTCATGGATATCGGTGCGGCGATGTTTTTCACCGACTATTCGATGAGTGCCGCCGAGCTGGCCCAGGCATTGGAGGCGCGCGGGTTCGAGTCGGTGTGGGCGCCCGAGCATTCGCATGTCCCGCTGGCGCGCACGTCGCCGTTTCCGTCGGGCGGCGAGTTGCCGAAGCAGTATGGCGACGTGATGGACCCGTTCGTGACGCTGAGTGCGGCGGCGGCGGTCACCAAGACGATCAGGCTCGGCACCGGGGTTTGCCTCGTCGTCCAGCGCGACCCGATCCAGACCGCCAAATCAGTCGCCTCGCTCGACCAGGTCTCGGGCGGGCGCTTCCTGTTCGGGGTCGGCGGCGGCTGGAACGCCGAGGAAATGGCCGACCACGGCACCGCGTTCAAAACCCGCTTCAAGCTGATGCGCGAGCGCATCGAGGCGATGCAGGCGATCTGGACCGAAACCAAGCCCGAATATCACGGCGAGTTCGTCGACTTCCCGCCGATGATGACCTGGCCCAAGCCGGTGCAGAAGCCACACCCGCCGGTCATCGTCGGCGGCATGTTTCCGCATGCCGCGCGGCGCGCGCTGCGCTATGGCGATGGCTGGATCCCGCATTCGCGCCGGCCGCAATACGAGGACGTCACCGATTTCCTGCCGCAGTTCCGCCAGATGGCGGCGGAGGCCGGGCGCGACCTCGCGAGCGTGCCAGTCACGGTGTGGGGCATCCCCGAGGATCTCGACCGCCTCCGGCGCTATCGCGACCAGGGCGTCGCGCGCGGTGTCGTGCAACTGGCGGCCGACAAGGCCGACACGATAATGCCGATCCTCGACCGCTGGGCCGGGCTGATCCGACAGCTCCAAGCATAAGAAGAGCTTTAGCGCAGAGGACGCGGGGGATGACCGAGAATGACATCGGCACCGCAATCATCGGCGCAGCGATAAAGGTCCACTCGGTCGTCGGACCGGGTCTGCTCGAAAGCGCCTACGAGGCTTGCCTTGTGTACGAGCTGGGAAAACTGCGCTTGCGCACCCGCAAGCAGGTCATGGTTCCGATCCGCTATGAGGATCTATTGATCGACAACGGGCATCGGATCGATCTGCTCGTCGAGGATCGGGTCGTGGTCGAACTCAAAGCGGTCGAAGCTATCCTTCCCGTTCATCGAGGGCAGCTACTGAGTTATATTAGGCTCGGGGGCTTCAAACTCGGTTACCTGCTGAATTTCAACGTGGCGCATATGCGCGACGGAGTTGTCAGATTGGTCAATGGGCTGCAGCCCTCTGCGTCCTCGGCGTAACCTCAGCGACCTCTGCGTTAAAGTTTTCTTTGTTCAACAGGAGACAAATCATGGATTTCGGCGCCGCGATGTTCTTCACCGATTATTCGATGAGTGCCGCCGATCTGGCGCGGGCGCTCGAGGCACGCGGGTTCGAGTCGGTCTGGGCGCCCGAGCACTCGCATATCCCGACCTCGCGCCGCTCGCCCTATGGCGGCGGCGGCGGCGAGTTGCCGAAGCAGTATTACGATGTGATGGACCCGTTCGTGTCGCTGTCGGCCGCGGCCGCGGTTACGAGGACGATCAAGCTCGGCACCGGGGTCTGTCTGATCACCCAGCGCGACACGATCCAGACCGCCAAATCAGTCGCCTCGCTCGACCAGGTGTCGGGCGGTCGCTTCCTGTTCGGGATCGGCGGCGGCTGGAATGCCGAGGAGATGGAAGACCACGGCACCCAGTTCAAAACCCGCTTCAAGCTGATGCGCGAGCGGGTCGAGGCGATGAAGGAGATCTGGACCAAGGACGCCGCCGAATACCATGGCGAGCTGGTCGATTTCGCGCCGATGGCGGCGTGGCCCAAGCCGGTGCAGAAGCCGCATCCGCCGGTCATCGTCGGCGGCGCCTTCCCGCATTCGGCGCGGCGCGCGCTACGCTACGGCGATGGCTGGATCCCCAATGCGAGCCGGGCGCAATATGCCGACGTCACCGACTTCCTGCCGCATTTCCGGCAGATGGCGGCGGAGGTGGGGCGCGACGTCACGCAAGTGCCGGTCACGATATGGGGCGCCACCGAGGATTACGACCGGCTGCGCCGCTATCAGGATCAGGGAATCGCCCGGGTCATCGTCAGCCTGCCGCCGGAAAATGCCGCGGCGACGCTGCCGACGCTCGACCGCTGGGCCGAGCTAATCGGCCGTATCGGGCGCTGACCGCAAATTTGCCAGGGCCGCGCCGGCAATCGCCGAGCCGATTCGTTCGCCGGGCCCGATATCAGGCGGATGCTTAACGGCTGATTGCGTCGGCCGTCATGAAACCGCCGCGCATGATTGCCCATTTTCTCCGACATTACCGCGCTGACGGGGTTGCGCGGCAGCTCACCGCTGCGAGTTGCCGAACCGTTGCCACAGTTTGGCGGCATAATCGCGCGCGAGCCGCGGGCAGCGCCGCTGCGCGGTGGGGGGAGCAAGCCGATGCGCCCGGTGATCCTGCTAGGGGCGGCCGTTGCCTGAGCCGCCGCTGCGCGTCGATCCGGACGAGCGGCTGCGCGCCGCCATGCCCCGCGGCCGACCGCCCCAGGCGCCGCGGCGCGTTAAGCGCGGCACGCGGCCAGGGCGCACCCCGGGGCGGCACCTTCTCGGCGGAGCCGTCAAGCTCGGCGTGCTTCTGCTGCTATGGACCGCCATCATCGGCGGCGGCGCGCTCGCCTATTTCGCCTTCACGCTGCCCGATACGAGCCAGCTGACCGTCGCCGGGCGCCGGCCGAGCGTCACCATCCTCGCCGAGGATGGCGACCTCATCGCCAGCTTCGGCGATTTGTTCGGCCGGCCGCTGACCTTGAAGGAGATGTCGCCGTTTCTGCCGAAAGCGGTGATCGCAACCGAGGACCGCCGCTTCTACAGCCATTTCGGCATCGATCCCTTTGGGCTGGTGCGCGCCGCGCTGAGCGATCTGCGCGCCGGGCAAATCGTCCAGGGCGGCAGCACGATCACCCAGCAGCTCGCCAAAATCCTGTTCCTGACGCCGGAGCGCAGCCTCGCCCGCAAGATCCGCGAAACGCTGCTGGCGCTTTGGCTCGAGCACCGCTTCGCCAAGGACCAGATCCTCGAAATCTACCTCAACCGTGTCTATCTCGGCGCCGGGACCTATGGCGTCGATGCTGCGGCGCATCGCTATTTCGGCAAATCGGCCGCCAAGCTCAACCTGTTCGAAAGCGCGGTGGTGGCCGGCCTGTTGAAGGCGCCGACCCGGTTCAATCCGGCGCGCGACCGCGACAAGGCGGCGGCACGCGCGGGCCAGGTGCTCGTCAACATGGTCGAGGCCGGCCTCATAACTGCGGCCGACGCGGCCGATGCCCAGAAAGAGGGCGGCGCGCTCGCCGTCATCGGCCGGCCCGGGTCGCGCTACTTCGCCGACTGGGTCGCCGACCAGATCCGCGATTTCGCCGGCACCGCCGACCGCGACCTGACGGTCCGCACCACCTTCGACCCACGGCTGCAAGCCGCAGCGGAGGCGGCTATCGGCGATATCCTGGCGCGCTACGGCGCCAAGGATTGGGTGAGCCAGGGCGCGCTCGTCGCGCTGTCGCCGGATGGCGCGGTGCGCGCGATGGTCGGCGGCCGCGATTACGGCCACAGCCAGTTCAACCGCGCGACCCAGGCGCAGCGCCAGCCTGGCTCGGCATTCAAGCCTTTCGTCTATCTCGCGGGGCTCGAAGCGGGGTTGCGTCCCACCGACCGCTTTGTCGATGCGCCGATCCGCGTCGGCAACTGGCAGCCGCGCAATTATCTCAACCGCTACCAGGGGGAGATGCCCCTCTCCGAGGGCCTGGCGCAATCGGTCAACACGATCGCCGTCCAGGTCGCCGAGCGCGCCGGCATCCCCCGGGTGATCGCGACGGCCAACCGGCTCGGCATCACCTCCGACCTGGCGCGCGACGCGAGCATCGCGCTCGGCACCAACGAGGTGAATTTATTGGAGCTGGTGTCCGCCTATGCCCCCTTCGCCAATGGCGGGATGGGCGTACTCGCCTACGGTATCAGCGAGATCCGCGACACCGATGGCAAGCTCATCTACCGCCGCGCCGGCTCCGGCCCCGGGCCGATCGTCGCCCCGGAGCTGGCCGGCATGATGAACGACATGCTCGCCGGCGTCATTGCCCACGGCACCGGCAAGGCCGCTTCACTGCCCCGCCCCGCCGCCGGCAAGACCGGCACGACGCAGGATTATCGCGACGCCTGGTTCATCGGCTACACATCAGATCTCCTCGCCGGGGTGTGGCTCGGCAATGACGACGACACGCCGATGAACAAGGTGACCGGCGGCTCATTGCCGGCCGCCACTTGGCACAGCTTCATGCTCGCCGCGACCCAGGGCATGCCGGTGAAGCCGCTTCCGGTCCCCGGGTCAAGCCCCGGGACGCCGGCAGCGGCCGAGGAATCGCCCCTCGACCGGCTATTCGGCTGGCTCAGTGCACCGGCGGTGCCAGGGCCCGGCACGCTGCCGGTCGATGCCGGGCATACTCCGGGCCCGACCCCGCGCGATTAGCATGCCGCACGGCGACTCCCTCTCCGCCCCCGGGGGCGGAGAGGGTCGGGGTGAGGTGGGGGATTCCAGAGCCCTTGCCGAGAGCCCACCTCACCCTCCCCGTTGCTCCGCAACGGGTCCCCTCCCTCTCCCCCCTGAAGGGCGGAGAGGGCAAGTTCCTACCGGCCGCCTAGCGCAGCGGCGAGAACTCCGCCGGCACGACGAACATGTTCTCCTGCCGGACGAACTGGCCGCGGGTATTGGGCGGCCAGGCGCCACTGGCGCGCGCCTTGTCGCGGATGCTGAAGCGCTCGGCGGCGTCCTTATAGGCCCAGACATGGATCCATTGGTTGAGCGGGCCGAGTTCGGTGTGGCCGCAGAAGGCGAGCGGTGAGATTTTCATGCGCCCCTCGATCCGCTCGGCCCAGCGCTCGATCACCGTCGGGGTGGCGCCCGGCAGCATCGTGTAGGTGCGGATCTCGTAGAGCCCACCGAGCTGGCGCGGTTCCATCTTGGGCGAGAACGGCGCCGCGATGATGATCTTGCTTTCCATCTCCTCGATGAATTCCGAGGTCTTCGGCGGCCAGCCCGGAATTTTTTCCGCGCGGACCTTGGCGCGGTGCGCGAGATCCTCGTAGGGCCAGCAATGGATGATCCGGTTGAGCGGGCCGACTTCGGTGTGAAAGAA
>JBGPTQ010000081.1:0-7395 GCA_041490725.1 Allostellaceae bacterium
GCACCGCTGTCGACCAGCGCCTGAGCGGCATTGCACAGCGTGCCGGCGCTGTCGACGATGTCGTCGACCAGGATGCAGCGCCGGCCGGCGACGTCGCCGATGATGTTCATGACCTCGGAGACCCCGGCGCGCTCGCGGCGCTTGTCGATGATCGCCAGATCGGCATCGACCCGGCGCGCGATCTGGCGGGCGCGGAACACCCCGCCGACATCGGGCGACACGATGACGAGGTCGGCAGCCGCATGATTTTCCCGGATGTCCTTCACCAGCACCGGCTCGGCGTAGAGATTGTCGGTCGGGATGTCGAAGAAGCCCTGGATCTGCCCGGCATGGAGATCCAGGGTCAGCACCCGGTCGGCACCGGCGGTGGTGATCAGATTGGCGACGAGCTTTGCCGAGATCGGCGTGCGCGGCCCCGATTTGCGATCCTGGCGGGCATACCCGTAATAGGGAATGACGGCCGTCACCCGCCGCGCCGAGCCGCGCTTCAGCGCGTCGAGCGTGACCAGGAGCTCCATCAGATGATCGTTCGCCGGATAGGAGGTCGATTGGATGACAAAGACATCCTCGCCGCGCACGTTCTCGTGGATCTCGACAAACACCTCCATATCGGAAAACCGCCGCACGCTGGCGCTGGTGAGGGGCAGACCAAGATGGACGGAGATCGCCTCGGCGAGCGGGCGATTGCTGTTGCAGGTCAGGATTTTCATCGTCCGGCAGGAAAAGGCGGCGGCCTCGGGCCCGATCCCGCGGCGGCACGCGCGGGTCGTTGTAACAAACCCGCGCGGCCGAAGCAATCCGAGCCCGTCGATCATGGCCCCGGGCATGGCCCCGGGCAGGGCGTCGGGCAGGGCGGCATCGCTCGGGACCAATCGCCGCGCGCGACCGGCCGCCGAATCGCGGCGCTCGCCCCGCGGCACCGATGCCTGATAAAAGCGAGCCTGGTGTCGCCCCGGAGCCCCGCGCAATGAGCATCCCCGCCCCGTACGAGCGCTTTGAAGGCGAGGTTCTGCCCGAGTGGATCGACTATAACGGGCATATGAACCTCGCCTATTACACCGTGCTGTTCGACTACGCGACCGACCTCTTGTTCGATGAGCTCGGGCTCGGCCTCGATTACCGCCGCGCCACCCAAAAGGGGACCTTCGTCGCCGAGACACACAATCTTTACGAACGCGAGCTGCTCGTCGGCGCGCGCGTGCGCATCGCGACGCAGATCATTGCCGCCGATTTGAAGCGGCTGCATCTCGCGCACGCGATGTTCGCGCTCGCTGACGGTCACCGCGCCGCCACCCAGGAGCTGATGTTTCTTCACGTCGATCTCGCCGCCCGCCGGGTTATCCCGTTTCCCGAGGATTTGCGCCGGCGGGTCGCCGCCGCTGCGGCGGCGCATGCAGCCCTCCCCCGGCCGGATTGGGTCGGCCGCCGGATCGCGATGCCAGGCTGAGGCTAACCCGCCTTATTCAACATCCCGCTCGTAATCGACGAT
This sequence comes from Allostellaceae bacterium, assembly GCA_041490725.1. Taxonomy (GTDB): domain Bacteria; phylum Pseudomonadota; class Alphaproteobacteria; order ATCC43930; family CGMCC-115725; genus DATARH01. Next base: position 1,490 of record JBGPTQ010000081.1, read on the forward strand.
GAGGATGCTGACGCTCATGCCGCTTCCTCTACCGTGCCGCGCTGCCGGTCGCGCGGCAGGCGTATGGTGAACTGGGTAAACTCGCCGGCCCGGCTGTCGACCTCAATTGTGCCGCCGTGCTGCTGGGTAACGATGTCGTAGCTGATCGACAGGCCGAGGCCGGTACCTTCCCCCGTGGGCTTGGTGGTAAAGAACGGCTGGAACAGCTTGTCCTTGATCTCGGGTGGAATGCCGATGCCGTTGTCGCGGACGCGGACCTCGACCGCATCGCCAAATTCGTGTGTCGTCACCGTCAACATCGGCTTGAACGAGCCATCCTCCGCTTCGGGCCGGCGCTTGGTGGCGGCGTAAAAGCCGTTGCCGAACAGGTTGAGAAACACCCGGGTGATGTCCTGCGGCACCAGCTCGATCGGCGCCATCGCCGAATCGAGTTCGCGCTCCAGCGTGATGTTGAAGTTCTGATCCTGGGCGCGGGCGCCGTGATAGGCGAGGTTCAGCGCTTCCCCGACCAAGGCGTTGATATCGACGCTGCGGCGCTCGCCGGTCGCGCCGCGCGAATGCTCCAGCATGCTCTTGACGATGCCGTCGGCGCGCCGCCCGTGCTCGGCGATCTTTTCCATATTGCTGGTCAGCATGCCGATGACCTCGTCAACTTCGGCGCGCTTGTCGTCGCCGAGCGCTGCCATCGCCGGAGCGGCCGCCTCCTTCAGTTCGTCGAGTAATTCGACCGAGAGCCCGGCGAAATTATTGACGAAATTCAGCGGGTTCTTGATCTCGTGCGCGATGCCGGCGGTCAATTGGCCGAGCGAGGCCATCTTCTCGGCCTGGATCAAATTGGCCTGCGCCGTCTTCAGCTCACTCAGGGCCGCTTCGGCTGTGTCGCGGGCAGCCCGGATCCCGTCAAGCAGCCGCGCATTCTCCATCGCGATCACCGCCTGATCGGCGAAACTCTGCAGCAGAGCGATCCGCTTGTCCGAGAATGCCCCCGCTTCCCGGCGGTACACGCACAGCGTCCCGAGCAGCTTGTCGTCCTTGCGCAAGCCTACGGCGGCGTAGCTGCGCGCGCCGCCGAGATCGACGAGCGCGCGGCGCCGGGCGCTTCCTTCATGGTAGGCCCGGTCGTTGGCCAAATCGTCGATGCGCACGGCCGTCTCGCCGCGCAGGATGCGACCCATGGAGCTCCGCGCGGCGGGCTGCGGCGGCTCATGCAGCAGGAACTCTGCGTAAGCTTGTGGAACATTATGCAATCGCGCGGTGTGAAACCGCTCCCCGTCATGCGTCAGAAGAATGCCGAAGGCGGCCTCACACAGGCGACAAGCCTTATCGAGCATGGTGTCGAACACCGGCGCGAGATCGCCGGGCGAGCTGTTGATGACGCCCAGCACCTCGGCAGCGGCGGTCTGTTGTTCGAGGGCCTCGCGCAACTCGACCGTGCGCGCCGCGATGACTTCCTCCAGTCGCGCCGCAGCCTCGGCGCGCTCGACCAGGAGCGCATCGCGTTCGATCGCGTGCTGCCGAAGCACCTCGACCGCCCGGCCCATCGCAGACACCTCGTCGGCGCCCCTTGTGTCGACGATCACATCGCGACGGCCACCGGCGATCGCCGCCAAGCCGCTGCTGAGCCCGGTGAGCCGCGAGACGATGTTGCGTCCGACATAGAGCCAAACGATCAGGAAGGAGCTCACCAGGCTCAGCGCCGCGACGGCGAGAAGGATGTCCCGTCCGAGGGCTTGCACGCGCCGCGCTTCGGCGTTGACGCTGTCGATCTCACCGCGCGAGGCGCCGACCAGCCGGTCGACGGCGGCCTTCAATCGTACTGAAAGCGTCTCGTTCTCGGCGAGCAGGCGCCGGCTCTCACCCTTGACCGCCATCGCCTTGCGCACCCAGGCGAAGATGCTCGCGTCCCCGATCGTCGTGCTGCGCAGCCGGCGAAGCGGATCGAACAGTTCCAACGAGATATCCGGGTCGATATCCGAAACGAGCCCGTCCATCGCCCGGATCGAGCGCTGCGCCTGAGCCTGCAAATTATCGATCTCGGCGGGTTCCAACGCAGTGGCAGCGCGACTGCTCAGCTCGAATGCATTGCCGGCCTCGCGCTGAATCTGGTCCAGCGCCAACAGGGCGACCATCGCCTGATCGAACTGGTCGAGAGCGGCGCGCCGTTCCTCCGGCCCCGCGATAGCCGAGGTCAACGCCCGCTGCAGCCGGACGATTTGGGTGCGCAGATCGGCGAACCGCGGCCCCCAGATATTGCCGAACTGCCGGTACGCAGCGAGAGTCTCACCGATCGCGCGCCTTTTCTGATCGGCGGCCGCGATCCCGTCGAGCCCCGCCGACCGCATCAGCGACAGGTGCTCGCTGAGCTGGGTCATCACATCGTCGATCTCTCCGAGCGCACCAGGGTCGAGGCTCGCCGCGCGCAGATGCGCCAGGATTGTCGAGGTATCCACCAGTTGGCCCGATGCCCGGCTCGACAGCTCCTCGACCTCGTTCGCGTCGCTCGCATTGACCAGTGCGGGACCGGCGCCGACGATTTTCTCGCTTTTGCGCGAGAGCTCGCGCGCATCGAGCGCCACCGGCGATGCTGGGGATCATAACCATGGGTGTGGCCCTGCATGCGTGGAATGGCACCGGCTGGGCAAAAGGCACACAGTATCGCTCGATTCGCGCCCTCTTTCCGATGCACGACACGCCATTCCAGTTCGCGGCCCCGAAACGTTTGAACCTTGGGTCGCTCAGCGCGTTCGCCGGAAAGCGGATCGGCAACGGTCCGAAAGCAGGCACCGCCGGCACCTATTCCGCCGAGCTTTTCAAGATCCTCGACATCCTAGCCGTTCTCCGCAACGGAGCTTGGGAAGACATCGTGGGCCAGCTGGCCTCCGGCGACCTCGATGGATTGGCGTTCGCCATAGGTGCTCCCGCGCCAGATGTCGCAGGGTTGGATGCAAAGGATCCGCTCGACTTTTTTCAACTTTCGCCGGAGCAGGTAGCTCTCCTCAGAAGCCGCTTCCCCGAACTCACCCCGTCGCTGATCCCGTCCGGTACCTATCCGTCCTTGCACGAGGATTACCGCACCGTCGGCCTTTACGACTTTGCCATGATCCATCGTGACGTTCCCGACGAGCTCGCCTATCGGATTGTCAAAGCGGTCTTCGAGCATCAGCAGGAACTCGTCAGTTTCCATCCCTCCGCGAAGGAAACCGTCCCGGCCAATCTCGACCGGGACACGTTCCTGCCGCTCCACCCCGGAGCCGCACGTTATTATCGTGAGATCCGGGTCACCATCCCCCCCGCCATCGAACCGGTCCCTTGACGCCGCGGTAATACGGGCGGCTGTTCATGAAGCGCCTATATCTAGTCCTGGGACTGTTCAGTGCGGCCCTGTTGTCCGCCCCCGGGATAGCGGCCGAGAGCACCGAGCCCGAGACCGTGACGATCAGCACCGCCTCGCCCGGCGGCACTTATTATCCCTATGGTCACGGGCTGGCGATCATGCTTACGAAATATCTGGGTGTGACCTTTACCGACCAACCGACCCAGGGACCCACGCAGAATGTAGTCTTGCTCGATCAGCGCAAGGCGATGCTGGGGATGACGACCATGGGTGTGGCATTGCAGGCGTGGAATGGCACCGGCTGGGCAAAGGGAACGCAGTACCGGGCGATGCGCGCGCTCTTTCCGATGTACGACACGCCATTTCAGTTCGCGGCCCCGAAACGTTTGAGCCTTGGGTCGCTCGGCGCGTTCGCCGGGAAGCAGATCGGCGACGGTCCGAAGGCGGGCACCGGCGGCACCTATTTCCCCGAAATCTTCAAGGCCCTCGACATCCCGGCCGTTCTCCGCAACGGCGCTTGGGAAGACCTCGTGCGCCAACTGTCCTCCGGCGAGCTCGATGGAATCGCATTCTCCCTGGGTGTTCCCGCACCCGACGTGGCAGCGTTGGATGCAAAGGATCCGCTCGATTTTTTTCAGCCTTCACCGGAGCAGGTAGCGCTGGTCCGAACCCGCTTCCCGGAACTCAGCCCGTCGCTCATTCCGTCCGGCACCTATCCATCCTTGCACGAGGATTACCACACCGTCGGTCTTTACAACTTTGCCATAATCCATCGCGACGTTTCCGACGATCTTGTTTATCGGATTGTCAAAGCGGTATTCGAGCATCAGCCGGAACTCGTCAGCGCCCACCCCGCCGCGAAGGAGACCATCGCGGCCAATCTCGACCGCGACACGTTCCTGCCGCTCCACCCCGGAGCCGCGCGTTATTACCGTGAAATCGGGATCGCCATCCCACCCGCCATCGTACCGGCAAACTGAGCGGCGCGCGCTGCTGCCCGGCCTAGAGAAAGAGCGTGGCCCGCTCGGCGTCGAGTGCCTCGGTGATCAGATCGATCAATCGCGGCAGCTGGCGGTCAAGGGAAAGTGCGTGCGTGACCGTGTCGGCGACCTCGGCCAGCACGCGAAGCCGGCGGACCTCATCGATCAGCGGCTCGGCTGACGGCGGACCGCCCGTCGGCCGGGGCTCGGCCATCAGTTCACGCACCGGCGCTCAGCTCAGATCAATCGCATATTTCTTCAAGAGGTCGAGCGGCACGATCTCCAAAGTCGCTGCATGCGTCGCGGTGAGCCGCACCCTGGGCGCCCGGCCGGCCTCGAAGGCCTCTTTCCAGCGGTCGGCGCACAGGCACCAGCAGTCGCCCGGCTGCAATCCGGGAAACCCAGCGGCCGGGACCGGGGTCGACAGATCGTTGCCGGCGGCCCGCGAGAACGCCAGGAAGTCGGCGTCGACCCGGGTGCATACGGTGTGGACCCCGACATCCTCGGGACCGGTCTCGCAGCTGCCGGTCCGGTAGAACCCGGTCAGCGGTTTCGCGCAGCATTCGGCAAGCGGCTCGCCGAAGACATTGCGTGCGTCGGTCATCTTCTCCTCCTCGATCACGCCGGGCGTCGCTGGCTGCGCGCGGCGTACCGCGCCTCGATGGCGTCCCAGATGTTGCTCGCGAGATCGACCCCGTCGAGCCGGGCGATCTCCTGGATCCCGGTCGGCGAGGTCACGTTGATCTCGGTCATGTAGTCGCCGATCACGTCGATCCCGACAAAGACCAGCCCCTGCTCTCTGAGGCTCGGGCCGATCGCGGCGCAGATCTCGCGCTCGCGCGCGGTCAGGCCGGTCTTCTCCGCGCGGCCGCCGACATGCAGATTGGCGCGCGCCTCGCCGTCGGGCGGCACCCGATTGACCGCGCCGACCGGCTCGCCCTCAACGAGGATGATGCGCTTGTCGCCCTGCCGCACCTCGGGGAGATAGCGCTGCACCATGACCGGCTCGCGGTAGACTGACGCATACATCTCCAGCAGCGAACTTAGATTATCGTCGCCCGGGCGCAGATGAAACACGCCGGCCCCGCCATTGCCGAACAACGGCTTTAAGACGATGTCGCCATGCTGCTGCCAGAAGGCGCGGATCTCCGCGGGGTCGAGCGTCAAGAGGGTCGGCGGCATCAGCTCCTTGAAGTGCAGCACAAACAGCTTTTCCGGGGCGTTGCGCACCGATGCCGGGTCGTTGACGACAAGCGGCCCGCTCGCGGGCAGCAGCTCCAAGAGGTGCGTCGCGGTGATGTAGGCCATGTCGAAGGGCGGGTCCTGCCGCATCAGCACGATGTCGAAACCGGCGAGGTCGAGTTCCTCGAAACCCCCGAAACGGTGGTGGTTGCCATGCCGGCGGAAGACCTCGAGCGGACGGCCGCGGGCATAGAGCCGGCCGTCACGCAGGGTCAGCGCCTGCGGCAGGTAATGATAGAGCGCATGGCCGCGCCGTTGCGCCTCGAGCGCCAGCGCAAAGGTCGAATCCGCGTCGATGTTGATCGTGTCGATCGGATCCATCTGGATCGCGACGGCGAGACCCATGCTCC
>JBGPTQ010000082.1:0-7270 GCA_041490725.1 Allostellaceae bacterium
AGCGAGACGTCGGTGAGGACCGGCAAGCCGATGCCGTAGCGCTTCGCGATATGCTCGAGCGTGACCAACGCCATCTCCGCAGCCTCTGCCGCGCGCCGCCGTGTTTTGGGGGCGCGACCTTGGCATAGACGGCGCGGGTCCGTCCAGGTTTGGCGCTGGCGCTCACGGCGCCGTCGATCGCTGCCGGGATTATCGGCATTTTGCTGTGGATTGTGTGGCAAGGCCGGCGACCCGCGCTTGGATCCGATGCAGCAAGCCATCGCGAATGCCGAGCTCTTCCAGATGGCGCACGGTGTTGGCGAGATAGTCGCGGCCCGAGCCGCGCCCGCCGACCGCGTTGGCCAGCAACTGCGCCGCCGCGTCGAGCGATAGCCTGCCGGCATAATCCGGCGAGGCGCGGCGCACGATACAGGCATGCGCCGCCACCTTGCCATGTGGCGTGCGCACCGCAACGCGGCACATCCGATAGACCTGGCCGGTCATCTCGCGCGCCCAGATCCCGTCGAGCGCCTCGCCGACCCGGTCGGGGGGCAGGCGATAGACAATGCCGCGGCACGATCCGCCGCGATCGAGCCCGAGCACCAGCCCCGGGCGCTCCGGCGTGCCGCGATAATCGCGCGAATAAAGGCAAAAGCTGCGGTAGTAGCCGTAAAGAAAGCCCGGCCGCGCCTCGGCGAACGCAATCTCGGGGTTCCACATCAAGGAGCCGTAGGCGAAGACCCAGACCGGCTCGGTGCCGGCGCGCAACGCGGCGATCGCGGACGGCATCGGATCGACCGGGTAGATCGAGAGGTAGGCGCTGGCGCTTTGGATAACTGTCATTGCAAGGAGCGGATTACTTTAATTGTCGTCCCGGCGAAAGCCGAGACCCACCACTCCGCTCGCAAGACGGTTGCAAAATGGGTCCCGGCTTCCCCACGGAACAAGTCCGTGGGCTGAAGGCCCACGGGACGACGATAGGGCTATCAGTCGTCCCAGACTTTCTTCGGCATCGGCAGATCGGCAAAATCAGAATCGCCGAGCGGCCGCTCGAAGGCGATCCCGGCCATGTCGAGCAGCATCATCCATTGCCGGTCGTGCTGGCCGATATGCCAGGTCGCGCGTTCGAGCACCTCGTGCAGCTGTTGCGGCCCGTAATAGGTCTGGACCGTCTCCTGCGCCGATTTGTCAGCGGTGTGCTGCCACCATTGCGCCACCTGCTCGCGCACCCCGCGCCCGTAGGCGGCGAGCGTCGCGGTGCTCGCGATATCCTCCGGCCGCGCTACCGCTGTCGCCAGGCCATGGCTGAAGAACGCGCCGCCCGCCACCTCGATGAAGGCCTCGGGAATGCGAAACATGTGATGGGCCACCGCACGATAGCTGCGCGGCCGGTTCGGCACCTCGGTGTCGAGCCTGTCGTCGGGCATCAGCGGGATGATGCGCAATGCCGCGTCGATGAAAATCTGCATCCGCTCGACCAACTGCGCCGCCGACAACGCCGGCCCGGTCTTTTCGTCGAGCTTCAGGAAGGCGACGACCTGGGCGATGTTCTGGGCGAAGACGAATTTGTCGCCGCGCGACAACACCGGCACCGAGCGCGCGCCGATGCGCTGCAACTCGGCCCGCCCCGCCGCGTCTTCCAGCACATTGATCGATTGGAACTCGATCCCACGGACCGAGAGAAACTCCTTGAGTCTCAGGCAGCTGGTTCAGCCAGGCTGCCAGAACGCTTTCAATGGCTGGGTCTCGGGCATCATGCGCTTCCTTTTCGGAGCAGATTTGCGACCCTCACTTATCCGTTTCGCCGCCGCGCCGTCAACCTTCCGAGTGCCGCACTGGCGGGTTATAATGCGGGGATGCGCCGTCCGATGCGTCTCGGCCTTGCGATCGCCGTCCTGCTCTTCGCCGTGTTCGGCGCCTATAGCGCCTATTGGTTCATCGCCGCCGGGCGCCTCGAGGACGGTCTCGGGCTGTGGGCACAATCGCTGCGCCGGCAGAACCTCGATCTGTCTTGGAAGGCCCTCCGCGTCGGCGGATTTCCGCTGACCCTCCGCGTCGAGCTGAGCGAGGCGCGGCTGCGCAACGGCGCGGCCGCTCCAGCCACCGAGCTGCGCATGCTGCTCTTGTCCGGCAGCGCGCGGCCCTGGAATTTTCGGGTGTGGCATCTCGATGCGCCGGACGGGTTGAGCGCAATCGCGGGATCGGTCGCGACGCTGCGCGCACATGCGGCGACCGGCAGCGTTGCGATCGGCGCCGAAGGCGGCGCCACGCTGTGGCTCGACCTCATCGAGCCCGCCGCCGATGCGGGCGTGCACCTCGCCGCGCGGGACGCCTATCTATGGTTGATCCTGCCGTCGCACCCGCCGCAGACGCATACCGAACGCGCGGTCGGGATCGCGCTCGATGTGCGGGAGCTGACCCTGCCCGCGGTGCCGGTGCCGTTCCGCAACCCGGTCGACGAGATCACCCTCGGCGCCACGGTGATGGGCGCGATCCCCGCCGCCCCGCCGCGCCGGGCGGCCGCTGCGTGGCGCGATTCGGGCGGGACCCTCGAGCTCGACCATCTCGCGCTGCGTTGGGGCGCGCTCAGGGTCACCGGCTCCGGCACCGTGGCGCTCGACCCCGATCTTCAGCCGATCGGCGGGTTTTCCGGGGCGATCGAGGGTTATGAAGAGCTGCTGACGGCACTCGTCGCCGGCGGGCGGCTGCGCGCCGGCGATGCGCGCCTCGCGCGGCTCGGGCTCGCCATGCTGGCCAAGGCCGGGCCGGACGGAAGGCCGGAGATCGCGACCTCGTTCACGATCCAGAATGGCGAGATGTATCTCGGCCCCGCCAAGCTCGGGAAGGCGCCGCGGATTGTCTGGGAGTGATCCCTAGGCTGCGCTCTCGGGCGGCGGCTGCGGCGCCTCGTCGCGTTCGTCCATGCCGTAATCGCGCACCACCGCGGCGACGCGCAGGCGATAGGTGTGGAAAATGCCGGTACGGCCGGCTCGCTGTGCGGCCTGGTGCGCTTCCTGGCGGCGCCAGCGCGCTACGGCCGCCTCATCGCGCCAGAACGACAGTGACAGGATCTTCCCCGGCGTTGTCAGGCTCTGGAAGCGCTCGACCGAAATGAACCCATCGATCCGTTCGAGCTCGGGGCGCAGCCGCGCGGCGATGTCGAGATAATCCTGGCGCCGCGCAGGTTCCGGCTCGACCTCGAAAATCACCGCATACATCAGACCCTCCCCATCTTTCTCGTCATTCCCGCGAAAGCGGGAATCCAGCGACCCAAGACCGGAGCGGGTGCCCCTGGACCCCCGCTTTCGCGGGGGTGACTGTCAGTATCACAAGGTTCAGGCCTGTTTGGCTTCGATGATCGAGCGGCGGATCTCGCGGGTGCGAACGAAGCGTTCTTCGAGCGTGTCGCCCTCGCCCCGGCGGATCGCACGCTGCAACGCGGTCAGATCCTCGCTGAAGCGTTGCAGCACCTCAAGCACCGCTTCGCGGTTGGCGAGGAAGATGTCGCGCCACATCACCGGGTCGGAGGCGGCGATGCGGGTGAAATCGCGGAACCCGCCGGCCGAGAAGGCGACGACCTCGGACTGAAGGTCGTGTCCGAGATCGGTCGCGGTGCCGACGATCGTGTAGGCAATCAGATGCGGCAAGTGCGAGGTCACCGCCAGCACCTTGTCGTGATGCTCGGCCGCCATCGTCACGACCCGCATACCAGCCAGTTCCCACAGCGCGGTGATCCGGATTACCGCCTCGGGCGCGGTCTCGGGCGGCGGCGTCAGAATGCACCAGCGGTCGCGGAACAACTCGGCAGACCCGGCTTCCGGCCCGGAATGCTCGGTACCGGCGACTGGATGGCCCGGGACGAAATGCACGCGGGAAGGCAACAGCGGCGCCAGATCGCGGATCACCACCCCCTTCACCGAGCCGACATCGGTGACGATGGCGCCCTCGCGCAGCACTGGCGCGATCCGCCGGCCGATCTCGGCATAGGCCGACAGCGGCGTCGCGATCACCACGAGGTCGGCACCCGCCACCGCCGCGGCGGGGTCATCGGTCGTCTCGTTGGCGAGGTCGAGCCGCCGCACCGCTTCCAAGGTCTCGGCACGGCGGGCGCAGGCGACGATCGCGGTCTGGGGGCTCTCGCGCCGCAGCACCCTGGCGAGCGAGGAACCGATCAGCCCGATCCCGATCAGGGCGACCCGGTCGAACAGCCCGGCTTTCATATTTTGGGCGCTCATGCCCCGGCCATGAACTCGGCCAACGCCGCCGCCACGATCTCCATCTCCTCACCGGTGCCGATGGTGATCCGCAGATACTGCGGCAGGCCGTACCCGCCCATCTGGCGGGTCAAAATGCCGCGCGCTTGCAGAAAGGCAAAAGCGGCGTCGGCGTTATGGTGCGGATCGTCCGGGAAGCGCGGCAGCACGAAATTGCCGACGCTCGGCGTCAAGGGCAGCCCGAGGGCGGACAGGCGCTCGGAGAACCATGGCAGCCAGCGCTGGTTATGCGCGCGGGCGTGGGCAAGTGCGGCGACGTCCTCGACGGCGGCCACCCCGGCCGCCAGAGCCGGCGCGGTCACGTTGAAGGGTCCGCGGATCCGGTTCAGCACATCGGCGATCGCCGGCGGGCAATAGGCCCAGCCAAGGCGCAACCCGGCGAGCGCATAAACCTTCGAGAAGGTGCGCAGCATCACGACGTTTTCCGCCCGGTTGACTAGCGCGATCCCGGGCTCGTAATCGTTGCGGTTGACGAATTCGGCATAGGCGGCGTCGATCGCCAGCACGACATGGCGCGGCAGCCCGGCGTGCAGCCGCGCCATCTCCTCGGCCGACAAATAGGTTCCGGTCGGGTTGTTCGGGTTGGCGATGAACACGATCCGGGTGCGCTCGCTAACGCGCGCCAAAAACCCGTCGACATCGGCGGTCAGCGCGCCCTCGGGGACGGCCACCGGGGTCGCGCCGACCGCCTTGGCGCCGATCGGATACATCAGGAAGCCATGCCGGCTGTAGAGCACCTCGCTGCCGGACCCGGCATAGGCGCGCAGCAACAATCCGATCAGCTCGTCGGAACCGGAGCCGCACACGATGCGCTCGGGATCGAGCCCGTGATGGCGGCCGAGCGCACCGCGCAATTCCGCCGCGCTGCCGTCGGGATAGCGGTGGATCTCCCCGGCCAGCCCGCGATAGGCGGCGACGGCCTTGGGGCTCGGGCCCAGCGCGCTTTCGTTCGACGCCAAGCGGATCGGCCGCAGGGCGCCGGGAGCCGTCGCGTCGCCGCCGACATAGGGGGCGATGTCGAGGATGCCCGGCCCGGGGACCGGGGCGGTCGCGTTCGTCATCGGCTCAACTTTTTACTGCAGCGGCGGCGACGATACCGGCCGATGTCGCAAACCCCGAGATCTGCGGGGGCGACAGCTCGGCGGTGGAGAGCGGCACGGCGTACCCGCCGAACGGCAAAAGCCGGTAGAGGGCCGGCCCGAGCTGCTCGCGCAGGCGGTCGAGGCGCGGATCGGAAGCCGGCACGAAACCGTCGATCTCGATCAAGGTGTTCACCCCCTCGGCGTGCTCGCAAGACGCCATGAAGGTGCAGGCGAGGCCGAGCGCAGACAGGGTCGAAAACATGCGGCCGCGGCTGATGTCCGGTGCGTTTTCGGTAGCGATCAGGGTGCGGTCCCGCCCGGTCTCGCGTTGGCCGCCATGGCCGATCGCGAGCGCGTCGGCGCCGTCGGAGCGGGCGTTGCCGCGCGCACCGAACGGCAGCCGGGCAATGACATGCGGCGCATTGTCGTGGGTCGACAAGAGATGGCGCCACCACGGGTCGGGATCCTCTTCCTGCGGCATCGGCAACACGCCGATTGCGGCTTGGCCCTCGGTTAGCGCGCGGATGATCTGCGCGGTCGAGCGGTAGGTCAGCATCGGCGTGTGGCTGCCGTAATGGTCGCGCGCGAGGTCCCAGAAACCCTGCGCTTCGGGCGGCGCATAGACCGCGATCGTGAAGGCGCCTTGCAGCCGGGTGGTCGCGGCGAGCAGCTCGCGCCACATCCGCACCAGCGTCGCCGGCGGGAACGGGCCCTGATTGCGCGCAATAAGCCGGCGGATGATTTCCGCCTCGCGCGCCGGCTGGTGCGCGGCAACGCTGCCATTGCCGCGCTTGTGCGCGGCGACCCGCGAAACAATGTTTATGCGCTCGATCAGCAGGTCCTGCAGCCTGTCGTCAATCTCGTCGATGCGTCGGCGCAAGTGTTCGAGATCGGACGGGATATCTGACATGGTTTCGATCGCTGCCGAGAATGGCGATAGTAGTAGAGTCCCAGATTGGTAAAATCAAAGAAAACGTTGACATGTCTGGCCCTCGATCCATAGCTAGACGCTTCCCGCTCGGTACCGTCGGACGCGCGGCGCGCGCCGCCGCCGACCGCGTCGGTCGCGAGATTTTGGCGAAGGGCGCGCTTTGTCGATCTTGACTGCACCTCGGTTACGGCCCGGCAAAGACTGGCCCGGGCACAGCCTCGTGATCGACGAGAAGCTGCAACTCGACTGCGCGGTCGAACTCGGCCCGTTCACGATCGCCTATCAGACCTACGGCACGCTCAACTCGGAGCGCAGCAACGCCATCCTGATCTGCCATGCCCTGACCGGCGACCAGTATGTCGCCGACCCGCATCCGATCACCGGCAACCCCGGATGGTGGACGACGTTCGTCGGCCCGGGAGGCGTGCTCGATACCGAGCGGTATTTCCTGATCTGCGCCAACGTCCTCGGTGGCTGCATGGGCACGACCGGCCCCAAGGACATCAACCTCGCGACCGGCGAGCCGTGGGCGCTCGACTTTCCGGTGATCACCGTCCGCGACATGGTGCGGGCGCAGAAGCGGCTGATCGATCATCTCGGCATCGACCAGCTGTTTTGCGTGATCGGCGGCTCGATGGGCGGCATGCAGGCGTTGCAATGGGCCTCGACCTATCCCGATTCGGTGTTCGCCGCGGTGCCGATCGCCGCGGCGGCGCGGCATTCGGCGCAGAACATCGCGTTCCATGAGGTCGGCCGGCAGGCGATCATGGCCGATCCCGACTGGTGCGGCGGGCGCTATCTGAGCCTTGGCCGCAACCCGTCGCGCGGGCTCGCCGTCGCGCGCATGGCGGCGCACATCACCTATATGTCGGAGGCCGCGCTGCACCGCAAATTCGGCCGCAACCTGCAGGACCGCCGCGCGGTAACCTATGGTTTCGACGCCGACTTCCAGGTCGAAAGCTATTTGCGCCATCAGGGAAGCACCTTTGTCGACCGGTTCGACG
>JBGPTQ010000083.1:0-7261 GCA_041490725.1 Allostellaceae bacterium
ATCTGACATTGCTCGGCGCCGACAGCGTGATCGTCGTCGGGACAACCACCTCGGGCTGCGTGCGCGCCACCGTGGTCGACGCGTTCAGCCTCAATTATCGCGTGATCCTGGCCGAGGAGGGCTGCTTCGATCGCAGCGAGGCGAGCCATGCGCTGAGCCTCTGCGACATGCACGCCAAATACGCCGATGTCGTGGCGACCGCGGAAGTTCTCGCCTACTTCGATCGGCTGCCCGCCGATCTGTTCGATCTGCCATCCGGCAGCCCCAGCCCGATGCCGCAGGTCAAGGCCGCCGCCGAATAAGCGGCGGTGTTGCGCGCCGCGGTTTTAATGCAGCGGAATGCTCAGCAATGTCGCGTCGCCGCCGCCCTGCGCCGCCGTATAGGTGACGACCGTGCCGCCGCCCGGGTCGGGCGCCGTCGCGAACCCGGAAGCGGCGTACTGCCCAAGCAGCGCGAGGCTGACGGTATGCGTCCCGTCGCCGACCGAGAGCGTGCCACCCCAGCCGTCCGCGTTCGCCATATAGCCGAGCGTCCCACCCGTGCCGAAGCTGATGCCCGACAGATCGAATAGCGGGGCCGTGGGGGAGCTTGCCTGCGTCGTGCTGCTGGAGGCGGATGTCTGCCCGGCGGCACCCAGCCCCTGCGCCCCGCCGGCAATGGCGATGTTGAATGTGGTGACCGGCGTCTGGTCCCCGGCCGCATCGGTGGCCTGAAAGGTAAAGCCGTCGCTGCTCGCGCCATCCCCGTACTGCTGATACCGAACGAGGCCGGCGTCGATGTCGGCCTGGGTAAAGCTGGTGGCAACCGAATCGTTGTCGAGGATGACACCGTGCGCCGGCGCTGTCAGCACGGTGTAGGTCATCTGGGCAGGCTCGTTGCCGAGAGCGACGGTGCACAGAGCGTCCTTCCAGATCATCCCCGAGGTGCCGCTCGACGCCGTCAAGGTGGTGTTGGCGTCGATGACCGGCGCCGTCGTGTTCAGGATCGCGATGGTATAGGGTTCGATCGAGGTTGAATTGCCCGCCGGATCGGAGAGCTTAAAGGTAAAGCCGTCGCTGCTCGCGACATCCCCGTTTTGGCGGTACTGGACGAGCCCGTTGTCGATGTCGGCCTGGGTAAAGCTGGCCGCGGCCACGCCATTGAGGAGCAGGGTGCCGTGCGTCGGCGCTGTCAGCACCGTGTAGGTCAGGTTAGCGGCGCTGTTGTCGGGATCGAACGAGGATAGAAAGCTCGTCGAAATCGTGACCGTGCCGCCGGTCGATACCGGCAGCGTGCTCTGCGGCTCGCCCGGCGGCGATGTGTCGGTCAGCGTAAGATCGACGCCGCCGACCGGATCGGCACTCAAAATGAAACTGCCCGTTGGACTGTTAGAGAGGGTGATCTGATCGGTACCTCCGTAGGTGAGCGTCGCACCGTTCAGGGAAACCGTGAAGCTAGCCAGGGTGGCGTCAGTAAAGTTGATCTTATCGCCAACATTCATATTGGTGATCGTATCGAGGTTAAGACCAGCTTCGGTACCCTGGAACGTATCGTTGCCGGCGCCGCCGCTGAGCACGTCGGTCCCGGCACCGGCAACGATGGTGACGGTATGCGCCGCCGAGAGAGCCGACGCGTCTATCGTGTTGCCGGAATTGCCGCCGATGACGGTAATCGATCCCCCGGGAAGACGGGCGAAGTTCGTTTCCGACAGGGTGAGACTATTCGGCCCGCCGTTCGCCAGCTGGTAGGATTGGAACCCGCTCACGTTGACCGGGCTCATGGTCCCGGCGGCCGTCAGCACAAGCTTGTTGGTACTGCCGTCGCCACTGCTCAGGGCGCCCTTGAGCGTGTCGCCGCTGACGGTGGCGCCCGAGACGGACACGACGTTGTTGCCGGCCGCGGTGGAAACGGTATCGAGGCCGGTCCCCAGCACGATCGTGTTGCTGCCAGTGCCGACTGTGACGGTATCGTTGCCGTTGCCAACGGTGACCTTGCTGTTGCCGGTGCCGGTGGTCAGGGTGTTGTTACCGCTGCCGGCCGTGATCTGATCGGCGCCGTTGCCGAGGGTCACGGTGTTGTTGCCGTCCTGGAGGGTAAGGTTATCAGTGCCGTTGCCGAGGGTGACCGTGTTGCCGCCGGCGGCGCCATTATCGGTAATGGTAAAATCGTCATCGGGCGGAAACGGAGCTCCGAGATACGTCTCGTTACCATTTAGCGTGTGTGTATGCGTCGCCAATTCCGCCTCCTGCGCAAAATGCCCAAGGAGCCATCTGCGTTCAAACTCACGCGCAGGACTCTTGCGGTGATGGTATTCACTTTTGTGCGTGTGTCAGGCTAGGGTCGGAATATACCTAGAATAGTAAAATGGGGTCAGAGTGGGAAATGGGTCAGAGCAGTTTCATCTGGAGAGTCAAGGTGACAGTTTACGGTATACCGCCACTTCTGCCCGATCACACAAGTGAATTTTCGGCATGACTTCGCACCGTACAAGTGAATTTTCTCGGTAACTCCAGGCGGCGAGGTCGAGGGTGACGCGATCGTGTGCTGTCAAATCGGCACCATCGTCCGGAATTTCGCCAAAATTCTGTGATAGACTGTGCTGATGCTGGCGATGGCAATCCGGCAAAAGCCCATCGCGCTGATGCTCGGCGGTACCGACAAGGGCTCGGCCGCTCATGGTCGGCTTGAAACCAGTGCGCGAATTTTAGCTGCTGATTCACTACAGATGCAGCAAACTTGGACGCACCTTGTGCAATTGAAGGTTGTGCCGCACGGACCCCATCATGTCGACCGCCACGCCGTTCTGCCCGATGCCGCCGCACAGCGCGGCCAGAGGCCTCGCAGGATGGGTTGAGCGAAAGCGAAACCCAGCAGCCGGGCGCGCGACGGGTTTCGCGTTGCTCAACCCATCCTACTCTTCCCGTTCAGGAGGATGGCGATGAGCGATACCGGGCCTCCTTACGTCGGCCGATCGCTGCGGCGGCGCGAGGACCGGCGGCTGTTGACCGGCGAGGGGCAGTTCGTCGCCGACCTCGTATTGCCGCGGATGCTCCATGCCGTCTTCGTGCGCAGCCCGCTCGCCCATGCCCGCATCCGCGCCGTCGACCTGTCGCGCGCCAGCGCGGCGCCGGGCGTGGCGCTCGCCCTCAATGGGGCCGATCTGTTGCAGATGCTGCCGCCGGTGCCCGAGGGCCAGCTCTCGTTGCCGAGCAAATGGACGACATTCGTTCAGCACAAATTCCTCAACCCGCGCCAGCCGCTGCTCGCGCATGACAAGGTGCGCCATGTCGGCGAAGCGGTCGCCATCATCGTCGCCGAGAGCCGCGATCAGGCGGAGGATGCCGCTGAGCTCGTAACCCTGGACCTGGAAGAGCTTCCCCCGGTCGTCGACCCGGAAGCGGCCTTGCGCCCCGGCGCGCCGATCATCCACGAGCGCTTCGACACCAATTTGATTGGCGCGTTTTCGGTCGGCAAAGGCGACATCGACAGGGCATTCGCCGGCGCGCCGCACCGCCTCCGGCGCCGCTTCTACCACCACCGCTATGCCGCGGTGCCGCTGGAGTGCCGCGGCGTCGTCAGCGCCTACGACCCGCGCACCGACTCGGTGACGATCTGGTCCTCGACCCAGGTGGTGCATTGGCTGCGGCGGGAAGCGGCCGCGACCCTCGGGCTGCCCGAAGCCCAGCTGCGCGTCATCGCGCTCGATGTCGGCGGCGGCTTCGGCGGCAAGGGCCATGCCTACCCGGAAGATCTGCTGGTGCCGTTCCTGGCGCGAAAGCTCGGCCGGCCGGTGCGCTGGATCGAGGAGCGGCGCGAGCATTTCATGGCCGCGACGCACTCGCGCGACCAGCTGCACGATGTCGAGATCGGGTTCGACGATAACGGCCGAATCCTCGCGATGCGCGACGACTACATCGTCGATTGCGGCGCCTGGAACCCGATCGGCTCGGGCGTCGCCTACAACACCGCGGTCCACCTGACCGGTCCCTACAAGATCGAGCACCTCGCGGCCTCGGGCAGGATCGTTGCCACCAACAAGGTGCCGAACGCTCCCTATCGCGGCGCCGGGCGGCCGGAAGCCGCGTTCGCGATGGAGCGCTCGATCGATTTGGTGGCGCGCACGCTCGGGTTGGAGCCGGCCGAAGTGCGCCGGCGCAACATGATCCGCGCCGACGAGATGCCCTATAGCGCCGGCATGCTCTATCGCGACGGCGAGCCGATCGTCTACGACAGCGGCGATTACCCCGGCGCCCTCGATAAGGCGCTCGACGCGGTCGGCGGGGTCGAGGCGTTCCGCCGGCATCAGGCCGAGGCACGGCGCGCGGGACGCTATGTCGGCCTCGGCATCGGCTGCTATATCGAGGGGACCGGGGTCGGGCCGTTCGAAGGCGCCGTCGTCCGCATCGACCCGTCGGGCAAGATCCATGCCTCGTCGGGCGCTTGTCCGCAGGGCCAGGGCATGGAGACGATCTTCGCCCAGATCGTCGCCGATGCCTGGAAGGTCACGCCCGAGGATGTCGTCATTTCGCTCGCCGATACGGCGGTGATCCCGATGGGGTTCGGCACGATGGCGAGCCGCAGCACGGTTACCGTCTCCGCCGCGATCCACCACGCGAGCGAACGTCTGCGCGAGAAGGCCTTCGCCATCGCCGCCAATCTCTTGGAATGCGCTCCCAATGACCTCGAACTGCGCGATGGCGGGGTCGGTATTGTCGGCGTCCCTGGGGGAGTGCCCGGCGCTACGGTCAGCCTCGCCAGACTGGCGCAGGCCGCGCGCCCGGGCTGGGATCACGGCCGCCCGCCGGGGATTGCGGCCGGGCTCGAGGAAACCTATTACTGGGAGCCGCCGACTGTCACCTGGAGCTATGCCGTGCATGTCGCGATCGTCGAAGTTGATCGCGAGACCGGCCGCGTCGGAATCGAGAAATACGTGATCGCCCATGATTGCGGGGTTGTCGTCAATCCGATGCTGGTCGAGGGACAAATCATGGGCGGCACGGCGCAGGGGCTGGGCGGCATCCTCTGCGAGGCCATCGCCTACGATGCCGACGGGCAGCTCTTAAGCGGCACGCTGATGGATTACGCGCTGCCGACCGCGAGCGACATCCCGGCGATGCAGGTCATCCATCAGCACATCCCCTCCCCGCTCAATCCGCTCGGCGTCAAGGGCGTCGGCGAGGGCGGCGCGGTGGCGCCCCCCGCCGCGATCGCCAATGCCGTGTGCGACGCCCTGGTCCCGTTCGGGCTCGAACTCAACGCGACGCCGCTCCGACCGGCGGAGATTGTCGGCGCCGCGATCGGCTCACTGGTGAAATCGGCAAAATGAGAACAAATTTGGTGTCTTTTCGGGTGACAATCTGCGGCATCCCGGAACTCGGCGAGCACTGCGCCGCCGGGGTCACCGATGTCTTGTCGATCCTCGACCCGGAATGGCCCGACCCGCCGGCCTTTGCCGAGTTTGCCCCGCATCGGCGCCTCGCCCTGCGCTTCCACGACATCATCGAGCCGACACCCGAGCGCCTCGCCCCATCCCGCGGCGATGTCGAGCGGCTGCTGGAATTTGGCCGCGAGCTCGGCGAGCCGGCGGGCCGTCATCTGTTGGTTCATTGCCATGCCGGGGTATCGCGCTCGACCGCCGCGGCGGTGCTGATCCTGGCGCAGGCACATCCCGACCGGCCGGCCGGCGAGGCGCTCGATAGGGTGGCGCAGATCCGGCCGCGCGCCTGGCCCAATCTGCGGATTCTCGAATTCGGCGACGCGATCTTGGGCCGCGACGGCGAGATTATCGCCGCCGTCAGCGCGATCTACCGGCGCGTGCTCGATCGCGAACCGTTCTTGCAGGAGGCGATGATCGATGGCGGGCGCGCCCGCGAGGTCATCGCCGCGCTCAGCTCCCGGCTCAACTCATCGGGGCGCCGTTGATGTCGTATTCGAGGCGGATTACCACGAACCACGGATGATCGGGGTCGACGACCGTGCCGTCGGGCCGGGCGAGATGGCCGTCTGCGGTGACCGGGATGTGCCACATACCGACCGTGTTTTCGACATTTCCGCCGATCCCATCGAGCGAGCCGGGATGGATGTCGACGACGATGTCGCAATGCCCCGGAAAACGGCCGATCGGCAGGTCGTCATAGCGGATCGGGTGGCGGGTGCGCGACATGCAGATCAGATCGCCGCGTCGCGGCGCATAGCTCTCCGGCCGCTCGGCGGCGATCGCCAGATCAGGTCTTTCCCCCATGGCGTGCTGCTTTGCCGCGTTGATGTAGTCGGCATGAGTCGGCGAATACGGGAAGCGGTGCCCCGCCCCCGCCATCCGCATGACGTAATCGATGAACGCCGCCGACCAGGCGAAATTGCCGTCCCCTCCGGCCGGAAACACTACGCCGTTCTGATTGTGCATGCCGGTAAAGCCCTGCTCGGGCGAGGCCATCGGCAAGCCCAGCCACCAGTACTCCCCAACCCGCTGCCACAGCCCGTCAGAGCGCTCGGCGTCATAGGGCAGCTCCTGATTCGGATAGACGACCGCAGAGCCGAACGCGCGCCATTCGCGCAGCGCTATTTGCACCGCCGCCTCGCGCGAGAAGCGCTGATAGGGCCAGCGCGCGAATGGCGGGATGTGAATATCGTCCGGCTGGGCGCCTGCCGCCGGCCCGGTCGGCGGGGACACCGGGGCACACCCGGCCAGCGCAAGCCCGAGCATCAGCCCGAGCAAACCAAACCATCGCGCGAGCAAGCCCCAACCCCCCAGCCCGATCCGAGCGCAGGGCTCCACCCTGCGCCTTGCCGCCTCTATAGCGGTCAAAAACCGTAGAGTCGCGCCGGATTCTCGACGAGGATCTTGCGGCGGATCGCCGCGCTGGGGGCCCACAACCGCAGCTGGTTCAGCGCCAGCCCGTCATCGATGTCATAGGAAGGCGTGATCGCGTCGAGCGCCGCACCAGGCGCTGCGGCATGCGGGTGCGGCCAATCGGTGCCCCAGAGGATGCGCTCGGAATTGGCGGCGATCAATGCCCGCGCCAGCGGCGCCAAATCATCGTAGGCGGGCGCCTTGTCGGAGCTGCGATAGGCGGCCGAGACCTTGACATAGGCATGGCCCGCGCCGACCAGCGCCAGCAACGCGGCGAAGCCCGGCTGGTCGATCCCACCCGCTGCCTGGGCACCGCCGAAATGGTCGAACACGATCGGCACTCCAAGGCGCGGCACCTCGTCCTGCAGGGCGGCGATGACGGAAAGTTCGGTATAGACCTGGACGTGCCAGCCGAGCGGCGCCACCCGCGC
>JBGPTQ010000084.1:0-7242 GCA_041490725.1 Allostellaceae bacterium
CCTGAGCCCGGCCAGCCCGACGAGATAGTCCGAGAGGGCGAAGCGCTCCGCGGCTTCGCTGGTCTCGGCGGCCGATTCGGTCCCGGAGAGCGCGGCGGCCGTGGCGGCGTAGCTCGGCAATGCGAAGGCGGGCGCCAGCGTGTTGCTGATATCGGGGTGCAGGATCGCGAGGTCGAGCGCCGGCGAGATCAAGACGAGGCCGCTCACGCTGACGCCGACATCGTGCTCGAGAGTGTGCGCCAACGCGGCAGCGCGCAGCCCGCCATAGCTCTCGCCAACGAGAAACACCGGCGCGCCCCAGCGTTCATGGCGGGTCAGCCAGCGGCGCACGACCGCGCCCAAGGAGTCGATGTCGCTGTTCACATTCCAGAACGGCTTGTCGGGATTTTCCTCCTTGCCCCGGCCGCGGCTGAAGCCGGTGCCGACCGGGTCGACGAAAACCAGATCGGTGAAAAGCAGCCAGGTCGACGGGTTGTCAATGAGATGCACCGGCGGGCGCGGCACCGCTCCGCTCGCCGGCGTCTCGAGGATGCGGGGCCCGAGCGCGCCGAGATGCAGAAACACCGAGGCGGCGCCAGGGCCGCCATTGAACACGAAGGCTACCGGCCGCTGCTGCCCGGCGGGCATCTCGGCGAGATAGGACACGGTGTATACCGAGGCGATGGCTTCGCCCTTCTGGTCGGTGAGGCCGATGGTTTCCGCGACCGCGCGATAATCGAGCGGATGCCCGGCGAGGTTTATCGTGTGCTGCGTCTCGACCCGCGCCGGCAGTCCAGGCGCCTCTGTGGCGGGCTTGTCGTCAGCTCCCCAGGCGGCGCCCGCGACGAGCGTCAGGAGACAGAAGATGGCTGCGGTGAAAGCCTGCCTCGCCTCGACAACGGAGGACAGAGGGCCGAAGCGACGCCGAGTTGCATCGCACACAGTTGCGCGCGTCGCGACTACTAACCCTCTCCCGCACCGTGGGAGAGGGGGGACCCGTCGCCAAAGCGACGGGTGGGTGAGGGTCCTTGCCGCCGACACCCTCACCCGCCTCCCCGCGGAACGAGGTCCGCGGGGAGGCACCCTCTCCCGCGGTGCGGGAGAGGGGCTTGCTTTGCTTGGACCGACGGACGCTTGCTTAGGCAACCGTCTCGGCCTTGCCGTCGAGGCCCATCAGCAGCAGCTGGACCTCCAGCGCGGGATGCCTGCGGCCGATGTCGGCCTTGACCAAACGCATCTGGGCGGCGTGGACCTTGAGCTCATCCGCCGGGTCCGCGGCGAGGTCCTTGCCGTGAATATCCTTGTAGAAGCCGCAATCGCGATGGTCCATGACGATGATCTTGCGAATGCGGTGCAGGTCGATCGCGAGCTGGACATGCTCCCAGAAGGTCCTCCCCCAGTCCGGGAACTTGCGGTTTTCCACGCCGAGCGCGGCGCCGGCGAGAATGAACTGGTCGTATTTGCCTTCCATCTGCTGTTCGGCCATGTAGCGCGCGGTCGCCGCGGTCAGACGGTAATCGATGCAGGTGAGCAGCAACGCCTCGGTGCCAGGGGCGGCGAACGCCCGCCACGCGGGCAGGCTCGTGCCGGCGAGGAACCCCGCAGCGCCGATCAGCCCGAGCAGCCGGCGCCGGTCCAACGTGCGACAGCCCTGGCAGGTCCCGACCTGATCTTTGCGCGAACCGACCAAGCTCATTCAACCCTCCAGGCCACGGGTAAGCCGTCGAGTATCGGCATTTTGCGACGGCCATCGCAATCATTCTCGCCCGTCGCGGCAAAGCGCCGGTTGCACAACGCCAACTGCGCCAAAGTCGGGGGAATAAAAACCAAAATGCTGTTGATATAGGTCACCAACGCCGCGATAAAGACGAGCGACCTCGCCGTTCAACCCCGCATTGCGGAGTTGGCGGCCCGAAAAATGAAACGCGGGGGGAGGCAAATGTCTGAGAATGCGGGCGTGGCCCCCGCACAACCATCGGGTTATCGATGGGGGCAACTGGCGTTCGGCATCGCCTGCATGGTGATGATCGCCAACCTGCAATATGGCTGGACGCTCTTCGTCTTGCCGATCGACGCGAAATACCATTGGGGCCGTGCGGCGATTCAGGTGGCCTTCAGCATTTTCGTGCTGACCGAGACCTGGCTGGTACCGGTCGAGGGCTGGTTCGTCGACCGCTTCGGCCCCAAGCTGGTCGTGCTGATCGGCGGCATCCTGGTCGGCGTCGCCTGGGTTTTGAACGCCGTCGCCGGTTCGCTGACCTTCTTATACATCGCGGCCGCGATCGGCGGCGTCGGCGCCGGCGCGGTGTATGGCACCTGCATCGGCAACGCGCTCAAATGGTTCCCCGACCGTCGCGGGCTGTGCGCCGGGCTGACGGCGGCCGGGTTCGGCGCCGGCTCGGCGCTGACCATCATCCCCATCCAGAAGGTGATCGCCGGGGCCGGCTATGAGGCGGCGTTCCTTTATTTCGGCATCGCCCAGGGGATCGTGATCGTCGTTGTATCTCTGCTGCTGCGCGCCCCGCGCGCCGGCGAGACGCCGGCGGCGCAGGCGAAAATCGTCCAGACCACGCGCGACTACCAGTGGTGGGAGATGCTGCAGTCGCCGATCTTTTGGGTCATGTACGTGATGTTCGTGCTGGTCGGCGCCGGCGGCTTGATGGCAACCGCGCAACTCGCGCCGATCGCCAAGGATCTCAAGATCGACGCGATCCCGGTTTCCCTGATCGGCATCACCTTGCCGGCGCTGACCTTCGCGCTGTCGATCGACCGCATCCTGAACGGGCTCACCCGACCGTTCTTCGGCTGGGTATCGGACAATATCGGTCGCGAGAACACAATGCTGATCGCCTTCGGGCTCGAAGCAATCGGCATCTGGGCGCTCAGCATTTTCGGACAGGATCCGGTAATGTTCGTGATCCTGAGCGGCCTGGTTTTCTTCGCCTGGGGCGAGATCTACAGCCTGTTCCCCTCGACCTGCACCGATATCTACGGGGTTCGCTACGCGACGACGAATGCCGGGTTGCTCTATACCGCCAAGGGCACCGCCTCGCTCCTGGTGCCGTTCGGCAATGTTCTCGCGCAGGCGACCGGCAGTTGGCGCGCCGTGTTCCTGGTTGCCGCGGCGATGAACCTGGTGGCCGCATTGGCAGCGCCGCTCGTGTTGCGGCCGTTGCGGCTGCGCCACCAGGCTGCGCTCGCGGCACAGAGCCGCTCTGGCCCAGCCGCCCGACGGCAGCCCGCCTAAGGCCGGGCCGTCGGGCTCATCCGCTCGCCGCGATGCCCGCCGGCGCGGGAGCCGTCTGCGCGCCTGAGCGAGCGCGCCACCGGCAGCTTCGCTCGATCCCGTGCCAGGACAGGAAGGCGGCCGGCACCGCCAGCGCGAGCGAGACCCCGAACACCTCCCACCACGGCGCCGCCCCGCCGCTGAAATAGACGACGCACTGCTCGATCGGCCAGCCATAGATGTAGAGGCCGTACGACAGATCGCCGAAACGCGCGGCCGGCACCGGCGGCAGCTTCCTATTGAGGGCGAGGTAGATCGCCAGATAGCTGCCGAACAGCGGAAACGCGACAAGAAACAGATGCGCCGGAATGCTGAGCGCCAGCCCGAGCGCCGCGACGAGGGCCCAATGCCCGGCCCACGGCCCGGCAACCAACCCGGTTGCGCGCAGCCGATAGCAGCAGATCCCCGCGGCGAAGAAGCCGAGCAGCCAAAAGGCGCCGCCCAGGGCATCGGTGACCTCGAACCAGAGGCACCCGATCCCCACGGCGAGCAGCACCAGCCCGATTCGCAACGTCAAGAGCCGGCACACGCCGAGCGCAAAGAGCATCAGGTACATCAGGACTTCGCAAGGCAGGCTCCACAGCGGCCCATTGACGATGCCGCCGATATTGCCCGGTCCAAAGACAACGCCGGGCAGCCGGTTGTAGTCGGTGTCGAGCACGGCGTTGTGGAAGAGGAAGAGGTACGGCTCGCGGCGCGCGAGATAGTCGGCGAGGGGCAGCCCGGTCACCAAGGGTCCGATGACGAAAACGCAAACCGCCAGGCACAGGAAGAGCCCGGGGAAGACCCGCAGCGCGCGCTTGGCAAGGAACACCAGCGGCGACCCCGTGGTGTCGAAGCTCTGGGTTACCAGATAGCCGCTGATCGTGAAAAACACGAAGACGCCGACGACCCCGAGAATCGTCTGGCCGCCGGTCAGGATCATCAGCGGCTCGTGATCCTGCGAGTTCTCGGACAACAGAAACGCATGCGAGAAGATCACCGAAACCGCCGCGACCAGCCGCAACAGGTCGAAATTGTTGTGCCGTTCCACGTATCGTTCCCCTGGCCGCTGTCCTGTTGGCCCGCACGATAACGGCCAAGCCCGTGCGTCATTGTGCGCGGCCGCCGCCCCAATTCAACAAGCGTTCAACCGCGGCGCTTGCCCTAAGGCGCGGAATCGGGAATAGAGACAGACCTTGACCCGTGGAGATCGGCCCGATGCGCCCGCTCGCTCTCTTGTGCCTGTTCTCGCTCGTTGGTTGCGTCGGATCGGCCCGGGTCGAAGGCTTCGCCGCGAGCGGTCCGGCCTCCTTCCTCTACAGCGCGCATACCAACACGGTGATGACCGCGAACGACGACGGCACGGCCGAACGGCTGCGCCGCGGCTGGATTGCCGACGCGCTTCAGGCGCACGCGATGTGCCCGGACGGCTATGTCGTCGATACCCGGCGCTTTGCTCCTGATGCCGAAGGACCATTCGGCAATGGCGGCGAGATCGTTTACGCCGGACGCTGCCTTTAGCCGCGCCAGCCTATCCCCTAACCCCACCAATCGTCAGGCCCGCCGCCACGTAGCGGTAGAGCGCGCAAAAGATCGCAATAGGCGGCAGCGCATAGAGGATGGCGGCGGCCATCATCGCGTTCCACGGCGCGTCGATGTCGGCGAACAACAGGGCCTGCATTCCCGAGACGGTCATATTTCGGGCCGAGGAGAGCAGGATGAACTGGTACAAATAGTCGTTCCAGGCGAGCAGCAGCGCGTAGATGGCCACGATCGCCAGCGCCGGCGCCATCAAGGGCAGATAGATGCGCAGATACACTTGAACCGCGGATGCGCCGTCGATGCGGGCCGCGTCGTCCAGTTCAAACGGTATCAGCCTGGAGTATTGCAGCAGGATCAGAATCGCGAACGGGCTGGCGAACGTCGCTTGCGCCGCAATAACCGCCCATAAATTATCCGAGAGCCCATAGACGTGCATGATGCGATAGAACGGGATTATCAGGAAAGATGCCGGGATCGCGTAGGTGAGGAGCGCGGCGCTGGTGAGGAGCGAGCCCTTGCTGAGCCGCATCCGGCCCACTGCGAAGCTCGCCAGCGAGGCGATCAGCACGGTCAGCACCATCGTCAGCAGACCGATGTATAGGCTGTTGCCGAACTGGTTCCAGAAATCCTCAAGATACCGGGCCTCCTGCGTCACCACCGCGCCAAAGCCCTCAAGCGACGGCTCGTGGGGCCACATATTGCCGGTGAACTCGATTTCACCCTCTTCGGGATCGAGCGCGATCAAAAACATATTGTAGACCGGAATCAGCGACCAGATCAGCAGGACGATGCCAAGCATCACCGACCCCGCTTCGGTGAGAGCCCGCCGCAGCCGGTAGCGCCGGCGCACCGGCCGGCCGGAAGTCAGGGCGATGCTCACAGCTGCACCTCCCTGGTCTGCAGCTTGCGTATCAATACGATCACAATCGGGACCAGTACCGGGAGGGCCGACATCATCGCTGCGACGCCGAGCGCCGGCGCGGCGATTTCGATGGCGTAGTGGAAGCCGAGCGTGGCGAGCACGTCCGAGGCGCCCATTGGCCCCCCACCCGAGACAAAATATACGGTGTTGAAGTCGCCGAATGTCCAGATCGTCGAGAGCAGTGTGCAGACCAGATAGAGGTTCGCCAGCAGGGGGAAGGTAACATGGACAAAACGACGGGAGCCGGTGGCCCCGTCAACCTCGGCCGCGTCATAGATGCCCTGGGGAATCGCCATCCGCCCGGCGAGGAAGATCAGGGTCCACAACGGCATCCATTTCCAGATATAGGCGATGATGTTGGATCCGAACGCGAGCCAGCGGTCATTGAACCAGATCGGACCGTCGATGCCGAACAGCGCCAAGACGCCGTCGACCAAACCCGGCTCGCCGATCAGCATCCAATGGAACGAGATGAAGCTTTGTACCGCGGCTAATGCCCAGGGCAACATATAGATCACCAGCAGGGCCTTGATCCACCAGCGGCGGCGCATGAAGAAGCCGGACAGCAATAAGGCCAGGAACATCTTCAGGTTCACCCCGAGGCCGACGAAGAGCAAGGTATTGACCACGGTCGGCAGGTAGTGCGGATCTGCGACCAGGTCGGCGTAAAGCGAGGGATTGCGGGCCATCCACAGCGCATAGCCGATCGGATAGACGGCGAAGGCGAAGAACACCGCCGCATAGGGCACGACAAAGGCGATCGCCCAGGTGAAATCCGAGCCGTGCAGGTGGCGATACCCGGGCGGTCGCCAGGGTCCTTTCACCGATACGGACGGCCCGGCGGCGAGGACCTGCTGCGTGCTGCTCATGCCCACTTCCCCAAGTAGCACCCGATCCGGAGCCGCGGTCCCAAGCCAAGCTGACCCGCAGGCCCGGCCGGGAGGAGGTTTCGCCTTGGCGTGTCGACAGACTCGATCCCGCCGTCAGCTTAACGCCGACACGCTAATCCCGGCCGCGGTCCCCATGCTATTGCTTTCCCAGTGGCGCTTTCACCGCAGCGCTTGCGCGGCGGCCGCGCGACGACGATGTTTCGGCAATGAACCTGCCCATGAACCTGATCGACCGCGTGCTCTATCGCGATGGGCTGATGCTGGTGATCGACAAGCCGGCCGGCATACCGGTGCATGCCGGGCCGGGCGGCGGCGCCAATCTCGAGCATTGGTTCCCGCTGCTGCGCTTCGGGCTGCCGCGACCGCCGGGGCTGGCCCACCGGCTCGACCGCGACACCTCAGGCGTTCTGGTGCTCGGCCGCCACCCGAAGGCGCTGCGCCGGCTCGGGCGGCTGTTTTCGGAGGGCAGGGTCGAGAAGGTTTATTGGGCAGTGGTGGCCGGGCTGCCGGCCGCGCCCGAGGGGCGCATCGAGGCCGCCCTCGCAAAGCAGCCGCGCGGTACCGTCGGCTGGCGCATGGTGATCGACCCGGCCGGGCGGGAGGCGATCACCGACTATCGCGTGCTCGGGGCGGCGGACGGC
>JBGPTQ010000085.1:0-7219 GCA_041490725.1 Allostellaceae bacterium
ATCGCCGTCAACTGGGCGACGACCGCCGATGCCCATGCCATGCCCTCGCCCTCGCCGATGCGATAGGGGCGCCGCAACAGCGCGCCGCCGAACACCGGGTCGCTGTCGGCCAGGATCACGCGGGCGCCGCTACGGCCGGCGGCGAGCGCGGCGGCAAGGCCAGAGGGTCCGCCGCCGACCACGAGCACGTCGCAATGGGTGTGGCGTTTGTCGTAGCGCGCCGGATCGGGCAATGAGGGCGCCCGGCCGAGCCCGGCCATATGGCGCAGCAGCGGTTCCCAGACCCTCGCCCAGAGGGCGCGCGGCTCAATGAAGGTCTTGTAATAAAACCCGGCCGGCAACAGCGGGCCGAGAACGCCGGCCAGCGCGCCGAGATCGGCGCCAAGGCTCGGCCAGGCATGCTGGCTCGCCGCGCGCAACCCGTCATAGAGAAGGATCTCGGTCGGCCGGCGGTTAGGTTCGCTATGGCCGCCGGTTTCGAGCTGGACGAGCGCCGAGGGCTCCTCCGCCCCGGCCGAGACAATGCCGCGCGGGCGGTGGTATTTGAGGCTGCGCGCGACGAGCCGGACGCCGTTGGCGAGCAGGGCCGAAGCCAGCGTGTCGCCGGGATGGCCCTCATAGGCGCGCCCATCAAACCGGAAGTTGAGGACCCGGCTGCGGTCGATCGCGCCACCGATTTGCAGGCGGAAGGGCTGGGTCACGGACGGGATCAAGAGCTGGGTCGAGAGTTGGGCCGCTGGGCGACGCTGCGTCCCGGCGGCGGGTCGCCGATCTTGTAGGCAACCAGGATCCGGTGCGAGAGCGTGTCGCGCAACAGGTTGAACCAGCGCCGGCACCCGGCGCTGTGCACCCAGCGCTCGGCCAAGAGGCCCTTTGGGTTGGCGCGCATGAACAGATATTCCGCCCAACGGGCGTCATCGAGCGCGTCGGGGTCGGCCGGCCGCGCGATATGCGCTTCGCCCCCGTAGCGAAACTCAACTTCGTCGCGCGGCCCGCACCACGGGCAGGGGATCAGCAGCATCGGGGTTGGACCGGCACTTGGCGCAGTGTCAGATTTCGTAACATTAGCGCAAATTCCGGCCATGTCCCCTCACGCTGTGCCAGCCCCTCACCCTCCCACGCTTCGCGCGGGTCCCTCCCTCTCCCCGTGGACACGGGGAGAGGGTTGGGGTGAGGGGCCGGCACTGAGCGAGCCGACATGAAACATGCGCGCCGCGCTTGACCCTTGGCCTGACACGGCCTAGATACCGCCCTCGCGCGGCCCGAGTTGATCCAAGGGGGCCGCGCGGTGCGTTTTGACCACCGTTGCTGAGTGAGGTGCCCGATGGCCCGCAAATGCCCCGTCACCGGCAAGGGTGTCCAGGTCGGCCACAATGTGAGCCATTCCAACATCAAGACAAAGCGGCGCTTTCTGCCGAATTTGCAGACGGTTTCGCTGCTGTCGGACGCATTGGGGTCGGTGCGGCTGCGGCTCAGCACGGCGGCGATCCGCACGATCGAGTTCAAGGGCGGTATCGACGCGTTCTTGAAGGGCAGCCCGGACAGCAAACTCTCGCCCGAGATCCGCCGGCTGAAGCGCCGGGTCATGAACGCGGCCGCCGCGCGCCAGGCGGCCGCGAGCACGTAATGCCGGGACGACAATTCAAAATGAAGGCGGCTAGCGCTTACCGCGCCGACGACCCCAAGGACGGCTGGGCCCGGACGCTCGCCTGGTTCAAAGAGAACGGGGTCGCCTGATCACTCCGCCGCGGCGCGATCGAGTGGGCCGAGGGCACGCTCGACCCGGGGCTTGACCTCGCCGATCATCAATTCCATCGAGCGCATCGCCGCCTTGTGCGGGGTGTTGCCGACCTTGAACGAGAAGCAGATGTGGACCGGGTGGGTCGCGCGGATCTCGGCGACGAGCTTCTCGGCCACGGTATCGACATCGCCGATCAAGAGATCCTTGTGGATCTGTTCGAGCGGCGGTTCGTCGGGGAACGGAACGTCGACCAGGACGGTGCCCTGCATGACCTCCTGCCGGCGCCGGAGGCTCGAGGCGAGCCGCGACTGGTAGCGCGCGTTCTCGGCAAAGCGCAGGCCCTCCTCCTTGCTGTCGGTGATGTGGCAGAACCGGTTGACGGTGATGTGGGCGTTGGCCAGCGGCGCGTTCTCGGCGGCAAACGCGGCGACGATGTCGGCGTATTGCGCGGCGAGCAGTTTGGCGCCCCCGACCCGGCCCGACGACAGCACCCGATAGCCGTGCCGCGCCGCGGCCCGGAACATCGCCTGGGTATGGCCGGCGACATAGATCGGCACCGGCTGCTGCACCGGGCGGGCGGGAATGTGGGTCTCCGGCATCTGGTAGTGCTTGCCGTTGTAGCTGAAGAAATCATGGGCGAACGCCAGATCGAGGATTTCGCAGAACTCCTCGGTCATTTCGAGGTTGTCTTTGATGTCGAAGCCGAACCGTTCGAATTCGTAGGGCTGGTAGCCGGCGCCGATGCCGAGCGAGAGGCGCCCGTTCGACAGCGCGTCGGCGGTCGCGATTTCGGCGGCGAGCCGCGCCGGGTTATAGAGCGGCAATACCACGACCGCGGTGCCGAGCCGGATCTTGCTCGTGATCGCGGCGCAATGCGCGACCATCATCAAGGGCGACGCGCACAGGCAATAGTTCGAGAAATGATGCTCGGCGAACCAGGCGGTCGCGTAGCCGAGTTCATCGGCGAGCCGGGTCTGCTCGGCGACCTCGGCGAAGACCTGCGCGGCTGATTTGTCGGCCTCGCGCGCGCCCATCAGATTGAAGATCCCGAATTCCATAATCCTGCCTCCGCTCCATTCCCTGGATGCCACGGTGGCGGTTATCGGGCACGAGCGTCAAGGCCGCACTTCGGCAGCCTGTGCATCATGCAGCCGCCGGTCCTCCCGCATAATGTCGTCGTCCCGGCGAAGGCCGGGACCCACCGTTCAACCGTCTCGGCGTCGGATCAGTGGGTCCCGGCCTTCGCCGGGACGACAATTCAAGATGAAAGCGGCAAGCGCTCAAAACATTGTGACTGTGGGCTCATACTCTCCGCACCGGCGCCGGGTACTGCGCCACCAGCGGATCGGCGGTCAACAGCGTGACGCCTTCGACCACGCTTTGCGCGACCAGCATGCGGTCGAACGGGTCCTTGTGCAGCGGCGGCAGGCCGTCGATCGCGACCGCGTGCTCGCTTGACACTGCAAGCTCCTGGTACCCGTTGTTCATGAGTCCCCGCCGCAGCAGCCGCACATCGACCTGAAAGTCGTCGCGCCCCAATCCGTGCTTGATTGCGATCTCCCACAGACTGGCGGGACTGAACAACAATTCGTTGTCCGGATCATCGATCAGTAGCCGTGCCTGCGAAGACAGCCGCTCCAACGGCCCCGCGGCCCACAGCAGCAAGTGCGTGTCGAGCAACAATCTCACTTGTTCACACCAAACATCTCTTCGATTTCCGCCGCGCCCATGGTGTCGAAATCATCCGGCACCGAAATCGCCCCGGCCATAAAGCCAAGCCTTTTGACCTCGCCGGCAAGCGGCGTGTCGAGCGGCACCACCTTGACCAGCGGCTTGCCCGCCTTCGCGATAACGAAGGGCTCGCCCTTGGCGGCGCGGTCGACCAACCGCGACAAATGGGTCTTGGCTTCGTGAATGTTGACGGTTCGCATCTGGCACCGATGGACTAGGTTCAATGAACTTAGTCTAACCTCGCCACGGGCGCAAGAGGAGGCCCCCGGCTTCGCAGGGCGGGCGTGCTTTCGATCCGCAATTGCGGTCAGGTCAGCCATAACCTACAATTGTGCGAAGCGCGGCATCGGCAACCTAAAACACGCGCGCGTTGGCAGCGAAACCGCTGCTCTGGGGAGAGGCGAAATGGGCACCGGGTTAAAGATCAAACACTTCAGAGATAAACCTACTCTGACCCCATTTCTTGATTTAATGACCCCATTTCTTGATAATTACTATGACTCTAATTGCCACATATTTTATCAGGAACATTCATGGCGATTTTAACTTTGACAAAGCACGAGCAACTTGAAGATTACTTTCCCATGGTCTAACCCGGCAACTATGGTCCGGGATGGCGATCCCGCAGAGTAGATTGTCTCCTGTCGTCTCCTGTCGTCTCCTGTCGTCGCTGATCGTGGCCGCGACGGCCACGCCGGTATTGCTCGGAACGGAGAAATGTGCATGGTACGCACAAAGCATGTCGCAAAACGACATGCCCCAAAGGGAAAGGGCCGGCCCCCGCGAGAGGACCGGCCCCGGTAGGAGGCTCCTTGTGGAGGGGAGCGAGTGGGGCGTAGCACCGCAGCCTTGTGGAAGGGCTACGGTCCCCAGCCAGCGGAGGCCGAGTGGTAACTTTGGATGGTGGCCACCCGGCACCGCAGTCCTAACCAATAAGACAGCTGAGGCGGCGTCAATCGAATTCTAAGATGCTTGATTTTGCACGATGAAAACTGAGCGGCGACAGACCACGACACCCGAGCAAGAGGGCGTGGAGATGCACCCCGATTCGTGGGAACGCTTTGAGAAGACCTTCGATAAAGTCGTCAAGGGTCCCGCGGCTCACCGAACAGCGGCAAAACCAACTGCCGCGAATCGGAAGCCTCGCGGACCCAGCCGCGCCGGCTAGTGTATCGCCGAGGGAGTTTCGGGCCGCTGATCAGATCGTTGATAAGTCAACCGCTTGCCGACCATGCAATCAACTCTGACCCCAATTATACCGGAGTTATATTGCGTTGAGTCATCTCAAGCGGTTGGGCACCTCCCCTCCCGACGCACTCCATTGCATTAAGATTCGCATTCCCGGCGAAAGCCGGGACCCACTCATCAACAACTCGATCGGTGGAACGGTGGGTCCCGGCTTTCGCCGGGAATGCAATTTGAGTTGGTTGTGCCATGCTCAAAGCAATCTGACTTAGGTATTACTCGAGGCCGCTCTGTCGCGACACCCGCCGATCGCCGTCACCGGCCCGACTCAGCGCTTGGCGGCGGCGCGCTGGAGGGCCTGGACGACCGCCGGGCGGTGGCTGTCGGCGGCCCAGCCGACCGCGTCGCGCCCGGTAAAATCGGTCTTGCGGGGGTTCGCCCCCTTGGCGAGCAGCGCCTGGACGATCACGATATTGCCGCGGCTCGCCGCGATCATCAGCGGGGTCATGCCATTTTTGTTGTCGGGGTCGACCGCGGCCCCGACATCGAGCAGGAGCTGCGCCATCTCGACCTGGTTGCGGTCGGTCGCATAGTGCAGCGCGGTGTTGCCGAGCGGGTCCTTGACGTCGAGATGCGCACTGGCCTTGATCAGGATCGCCGCGATCGGCAAATTGCCGTTGATCGCGGCAATTTGCAGGCCGGTACGCCCCTTCTCGTCGACCTCGTTGGGGTTGCTGCCGCTGCCAACCAGCTGGCGCACCTTGACCGCGTCATTCTGGGCCGCCGCGCGCGCGACATTGTCCCAGTAGGAACCGAACAGGCTGATGTCGGCGCGGGCGCCCACGGCCGACACCAGCAGCACAAGCACCGCGCCGCCAAGGAGCTGGGCGAGGAGCCGGGCTGAGCGAGATGTCATGACATCATCTTCGCCGGCGCCACGCCACCCTGACCGGCGAGCCAGTCGAGCGCGGCCTCGACGGTCTCGACGGTGGGGCCCGGTTCGGGCGGCGGGCGCCGCACCATGATGACGGGGACGCTGAGCTCGCGCGCCGCGATCAGCTTCGCCTCGGTGGCGGCCCCGCCGCTCGCCTTGCACACAAGCACGTCGATCGCGTAGCGCTCGAGCAGATGCCGTTCCTCGGCGAGGCTGAATGGCCCGCGCCCGAGCACCACCTCGTGGCAGCGCAACGGCAGCTTTTGGCGCGGCGGGTCGATCAGCCGCACGAGGTAGCGCACCTCGCTTGCCGGGGCGAAGGCGGCGACCGCGCCGGCCCCGACGGTCAGCCAGGCACGCCTTCCGACCTGCCCGACCAGGCGGGCGGCGGCCTCGATGCTGTCGACCTCGATCCAGCGATCGAGCGGGTGAGGGCGCCATGGCGGGCGCCGCAGCAAGAGCCGCGGCACCCCGGTCCGCTCGGCGGCGAGCCGGGCCGCCCGCGAGATCGCGGCGGCGAAGGGATGGGTCGCGTCGATCAGGCAATCGACCTCATGTTCGATGACGTAGCCCGCCAGCCCCGCCGACCCGCCGAACCCGCCGATCCGCACCTGCCCGGCAATCGGTCCGGGATGCCGGGTCCGGCCGGCCAGCGCTGACGTCACCGCCATCGAATCGCCAAAGCGGGCGAGCGCGCCGCGCGCGAGCCCTGCCGCCTCGCCGGTGCCCCCCAGGATCAGCAGGCGCCGGCCGGTCATAACGCCCCCTGGCATCACAGCACCTGGCATCGCGCCACCGTGCGGTCATTCGGGGCGCCGACGAGCGCGAGGACATCGCCAGCGCGATCGACGATCGCGACCTCGACAAGGGTGCGGCCGCAGAGCGTCGCCAGCGCTACTTCGCGCGCCCGGCGCGCCACCACCGCGGCGAGCGCTAATCGCCACTCACCGGCTATGTCGAGAATTTCCGACGCGCTGTCGCTGCTTCCGGCGGCGGTAACGGAAGCCCGGTCCGCGCCGATTCCGGCGAGCAGGCGGGCGAGCGCAGCGCCATCGACCCGGCTGCGGCTCGAATGCAGGTCGAGATGGCCAGAAGCGAGCTTGGCGAACTTGGCGAAGCCGCCCGCCAGGGTCAGTCGCGCGACCGGGTGGCGGCGCAGATATTTGAGCGTGCCGCCGACAAAATCCCCCATATCAATCAACGCGTGCTCGGGCAAATGGTATAGAGCCTGGACCGCGCGCTCCGAAGTCGTGCCGGTCGCCGCGGCGATATGGCCCTGACCGGCGGCGCGGGCGACGTCGATGCCGCGGTGGATCGCATGGATCCACGACGAACAGGAATAGGGCACGACGATCCCGGTGGTGCCCAGCACCGACAGCCCGCCGACGATGCCGAGCCGCGCGTTCATCGTTTTGAGGGCGAGGCGTTCGCCGCCGGGGATCGCGATCGTCACGGTGACATCGGGCCCCACTGCTTGCGAAAAGTTCGCGCCATTCGCCTCGGCGACATCCTCGATCGCGGCCTGGATCATCGCGCGCGGCGCCGGGTTGATCGCCGGCTCGCCGACGGCGAGCGGCAGGCCGGGGCGGGTCACGGTGCCGACCCCCTCGCCGGCGCGAAAATGCACG
>JBGPTQ010000086.1:0-7195 GCA_041490725.1 Allostellaceae bacterium
GCTCGCCGCGACGTTTCTGACCGCCGAGGACCGCAGCGCCGAGGCGCTCTGGGACATCGACCGCGCCACCGATTGGGCCGGGTTTCGCACCGCGCTCCAATCCTTTGTCGGCCCGCAGCAGAACATCGTCTATGGCGATACCGCCGGCACGATCGGGTTCATCGCGCCCGGCCGCGTGCCGATCCGCAAGCAGGGAAACGGCTGGCTCCCAATGCCGGGCTGGACCGGAGATTATGACTGGACCGGGTTCATTCCGTTTGCCGAGCTGCCGCAAGCGAGCAATCCCGCTTCCGGGCAGTTCATCAGCGCCAACAACAAGATCGTGCCCGACCGCTACCCTTATTTCCTGTCGCACGACTGGGACCTGCCGAACCGCGCCGAACGGATCGGCGAGCTGCTCGCCGAAGTGCCGCGGCAATCGCCCGCAACGAGCGCCGCCATTCAGGCCGATACGCTGTCGATCGCCGCACGCCGGCTGGTGCCGCTGATGACCCGAATCGTGCCCAGGGGCGAACCCGGGAGCGAGCCGGGGAACGAGATGGCGCGCGAGGCGATCGAGCGCTTGGCTGGCTGGGATTTCCGCATGGATCCGGACAAGGTCGAGCCGTTGCTGTTTACTGCCTGGCTGCGCAGCTTTGCCCATGTTTTGTTTCTCCGTCGCCTGGGCGAAATGGCCGCCGATTACTGGAATTTGAGGCCGCAGGTCATGATAGCGGTGCTGACGGCGCATCCGGAGTGGTGCGCCAGTCCGAGCCCCCTCCCTAACCCTCCCCTGCTCGCGGGGGAGGGAAGGGTGGGGGCCGAGAGCTGCGACGCGCTGCTGGCGAGCGCGCTCGATGCCGCGCTCGCCGAGCTGAGCCGGGCCTACGGCCCCGGGATGGAGCAATGGCAATGGGGGCGCGCCCATATCGCCCTGTTCGCGAACCCGGTTTTCGGCCGGATTGCGGTGCTGCGCGATTGGCTCCATGTCAGCGTGCCGACCCCGGGGGGCTTCGATACGGTCAACCGCGGCTCGACCACGATCCGCGACGAGGCACATCCCTACACGCAGCGCTTTGGCGCCGGGCTGCGCATCATCACCGATCTCGCTTCCCCCACCGACTCCCGTATGATCGCGGTCCCCGGCCAGTCGGGCAACCCGCTGTCGCCGCATTTCTCCGACCTCGTGCAGCGCTGGCGGCAGTTCAACTGGCTCGTTCCCGGCCGCGCGGCGCCGATTTCTACGCTAACCTTGGCGCCACGCTGACGTTGGAGCCTTCCATGAACGACCTGCCGGTGACGATCGACGATGTCCGCCGCGCCCAAACGGCGATCGCCGGAGCGGTGGCGCACACCCCGACGATCCGCGCCGCGGCGCTGTCCGAGATGGCCGGGTGCGAGGTTTTTCTCAAACTCGAGACGCTGCACCCGACCGGGGCGTTCAAGGAGCGCGGCGCGCTCAACAAGCTGCTGAGCCTCAGCCCGGACGAGCGCCGCGCCGGGGTCGTCGCGATGTCGGCGGGCAACCACGCCCAGGGCGTCGCCTACCACGCCCGCCGGCTCGGCATCCCGGCAACGATCGTGATGCCGGTGGGTACGCCGTTCACCAAGATCGACCGCACCGAGGCGCTCGGCGCCAAGGTGGTGCTCAAGGGCGCGGCCCTCACCGATGCGCGGCGCGCCGCCGACGCGCTCGTCCGCGAGCGCGGCTTCGTCCTCGTGCATCCCTATGACGACCCGGCGGTGATCGCCGGTCAGGGCACGATCGCGCTCGAAATGCTTGCCGATTGCCCCGGGCTGGACAGCTTGATTGTGCCGATCGGCGGCGGCGGGCTCGTCTCGGGCATCGCCGTGGCGGCGAAGGCGCTAGCGCCGGATATCGAGATCATCGGCGTGCAGTCGGCGCTCTACCCGTCGATGTATCGGGTCCTGCGCGGCGAGGAACCGGGCCTGCCGGTCGAGGCGACGACGCTCGCTGAAGGCATCGCGGTCAAGGAGCCGGGCGAGCTGACCCGCCGCATCGTCGCCGCGCTCGTCGATGCGGTGCGTCTGGTCGGCGAGCGTCAGCTCGAGAGCGCGGTCGAGATCATGATCGAGCGCCAGAAGCTGATTGTCGAAGGCGCCGGGGCGGCCGGCGTCGCGGCGCTACTGGCCGAGCCCGAGCGCTTCCGGGGGCGTCGCGTCGGCATCGTGCTGACCGGCGGCAACATTGACGCGCGCCTCCTCGCCTCGCTGTTGATGCGCGGTCTGGTGCGCAGCGGCCGGCTCGTGCGTCTGCGCGCCGAATTGCCCGATCTGCCCGGCGTGCTGTCGCAAGTCTCGGGCGTCATCGGCGGGCTCGGCGGCAACATCGTCGAGGTGCACCACCAGCGCCTGTTTCACGACACCTCGGTCAAGCGCGCCGAACTCGACGTGGTGATCGAGACCCAGAACCGGCGGCATGTCGATACGATCATCGACGCCCTCGTCGCCGCCGGGTTCCCGACGCAGCTCCTCTCCGGCAGCGCCGATGGCGGCATCGACGCGCCCTAACCCCGCCGCCCCCTGACCGGCACGATCAGCACGCGGTCGACGCGGCGGCCGTCCATCTCGACGATCTCGAAGCGGTGTCCGTCGGCGCTGATCCGGTCGGCGACCATCGGCACGCGATTGAGCCGCGCCATCAGATAGCCGCCCAACGTGTGGAACTCGGGGTCCTCGCCGGCCAGATGCGCGACGCCCAGGACCCGCTTCAGCTCGTCGAGCCCGAGCATGCCGTCGACCAGCCAGGTGCCGTCCTCGCGGTGGACGATGCGCGGGTCGCTCTCGCCGGCCTCCGGAATGTCGCCGACTAGCGCCTCGAGGATGTCGGTCAGGGTCACCAGCCCTTCGAGGTCACCATATTCATCGACCACCAGCGCCATCGGCTCGCCGCTCGACTTGAACACCTCGAGCGCGCGCAGCACCATCACGGTGTTCGGCAGAAACAGCGGCGGGCGCAGCGCCGCGCGCAGGTTGAAGGGTTGCCCGGAAAACGAAGCGGCGAGCAGATCCTTGACCTGAACGATGCCGGCGAGCTGGTGGGTCCCGCCCTGCAAAACCGGGAAGCGCGAATAGGCGCTGTCGCGAATCCGCCCCCGGGTCTCCTCCTCGGGATCGTCGAGATCGAGGAACTCGATCTGGGTGCGTGGCGTCATCAGCGCGCCGATCCGGCGGTCGCCGAGCCGCAGCGCCATCTCGACGATCGCGGTTTCAGCGAGCGGAATGTGCCCGGCCGCCACCCCCTCGCGCAGCATGAAGCCGATCTCCTCGTCGGTGACCGGCACCGGCTCGCCGTGCAGCGGCAATACCCGCAGGATCAGATCGGTGGTCGCGCTCAGCAGCCATTCGAGCGGCGCCGTGAGCCGCGCCATGCCGCGCATCATGCGCGCGAGCGCCGCGGCAATGCGCTCGGGATGCGTGAGCGCGATCCGCTTTGGCACCAGCTCGCCCAGGATCAGCGAGAAATACGAGATGCCGATCACCACGACAGCCATGCTGATGGCATGCGCGTAGGCGGCGAGAATGCCGCCCGCTTCGGCGAGATAGTCCTGCAGGCGTTCGCCGAACGTCGCCTGGCCGAAAGTGCCGGACAGCACCGCGATGATGGTGATCCCGATCTGCACCGTCGCTAAGAGCCGCGACGGGTCGCCCTTCAGTTCGAGCGCGGCCTCGGCGCCGCGGCTGCCCTCGGCGGCGAGCGGCTGCAGCCGCGCCGGCCGCGCCGAAACCAGCGCGATCTCGGCCATCGCAAAAAAGCCGTTCACCAGGATCAGCAACAAGACGATCGACAGCTGCAGGGTTAGCATGGCAAGCCCCGCTAAGGTTCCCGTCATTCCCGCGAAGGCGGGGATGACCGGTTGAGCTAATGCGGTTGCAAGGATGTACGCGGATACAAAGGTCCCCGTGGCCCGGCTTGGCCCGGCCATCCACGTCTTCGAGCAGCTACGACGGCCCCAAGAAAAGACGTGGGTGCCCACGGAACAAGTCCGTGGGCTGAAGGCCCACGGGCCAAGCCCGGCCACGGGGCATTTTTGTCAGCGCGAATAGTATTCGACGACGAGGTTCGGTTCCATCGTCACCGGAAACGGCACATCGGCGAGCTTTGGTGCCCGCACGAAGCGGCCGCGCATGCGTTCGTGGTCGATCTCGACGTAATCGGGCACGTCGCGCTCGCTCGATTGCGTCGCTTCGAGGACCAGCGCCATTTCCTTCGCCCGCGGCTTCAGCTCGATCGTGTCGCCATCGCTCAGCTTATAGGAAGGGATGTTGACCCGCTTGCCGTTGACCAGCACATGCCCGTGGTTGACGATCTGGCGGGCGGCGAAGGGCGTCGGCGCCAGCTTCATCCGATAGACCGTCGCATCGAGCCGGCGTTCCAGGAGTTCGATCAAATTCTCGCCGGTGTCGCCGCGCCGCCGCACCGCCTCCTCGTAGAGGCTGCGGAACTGGCGCTCGCCGATATTGGCGTAATAGCCCTTGAGCTTCTGCTTGGCCGCGAGCTGGGTGCCGTAATCGGACGGCTTCTTGCGCCGCTGGCCATGCTGGCCAGGCCCATATTCGCGGCGGTTGAGCGGGCTCTTCGCCCGGCCCCACAGATTGACGCCGAGACGGCGGTTGATCTTGTACTTCGATTCCTCGCGCTTGCTCATGACAGCCAGATCCGCGTTCGCTTGTTGTTGTCCCAATAGGGCCATCCACAGCATCAGCGTGGAGGCCGGGGCGAAACCGCCCACGTTCTTGGGAAGAGGCTGTACTATAGTCAGCGAGCCGGCCAAGTCAAATCACGCACCGGCTTGAGGCACGGGGAAGGCGCCCTCGACACCCCCGATCGGCCAATGCGATGCTACACGGCCCGCCCAGCAGAGGCGGGGTCGCGAGTGTGGGTACGCATGACCGAGAATATCGATCACCGAACGGTATCCAGCTTTGGCGAGGAATGGTCGCGGTTCACCCAATCGGAACGCGAGCTGGCGGCGGCCGACCGGCTCGCGATGTTCGAGGGCTATTTCGGTGTCTTTCCGTGGGACCGGCTGCCGGCCGACAGCATCGGGGCTGATATCGGATGCGGTAGCGGTCGCTGGGCGGCGCTCGTCGCTCCGCGGGTCGGTCAGCTTTATGTCGTCGATCCCAGTCCCAAGGCGCTCGCCGTCGCCCGCGCCAATCTCGAGCAATTTGCCAATGTCACCGCGATCGAGGCTTCTGCGGACGATTTGCCTTTCGCCGATGCCTCGCTCGATTTCGCCTATTGTCTTGGGGTGCTGCATCATGTGCCGGATACGGTCGGTGCTTTGCGATCGATTTCCGGCAAGCTGAAGCCCGCAGCACCGCTGCTCGTTTATATCTACTATTCGCTGGACAATCGCGGCGCCGCTTACCGGCTCCTCTGGCAAATCTCCAACATCGGCCGCGCCGTGCTGTCGCGGTCGAGGCCGCCTCTGCAGCGGATAGCATGCAGCCTCATCGCCTATTGCGTCTACTGGCCGTTGGCGCGGACCGCCGCGCTTCTCCACGGTCTCGGGCTGCTGCCGCGAAACTGGCCGCTGGCCTATTACCGGCAGTGTTCGGTCTATGTGATGCGCACGGACGCCTATGATCGCTTCTGCACCCCGCTCGAAAAACGCTTCAGCCGACCTCAGATCGAGGGAATGCTGAAGGACTGCGGATTCGAGGACATCCGGTTTTCTCCCGAGATGCCGTTCTGGTGCGCGGTAGCCCTCAAATCACCTCGGTAGGCGACGACCTTGCGACGCGGTGCTCGGACGCGACCGTCTCGGCCCACACGCGCCACTGCCATCGGATTGTCCGCACCGCTTGCCTTCTGGCTGGAGGCGGGGCTCGGCGTCTGCGCGCTGCTGCTGCCGCCGCTCCTCGCGCTGGCACCGCGCGGCGCCGCGCCGCTGGCCGCGTTTGCCGGGCTGTGCGCGGCGGGGCTGATCGCGGCCAACCCACCCTACCGCCTCGCGGCCCTGCGCCGCCCGGCGGCGCTTCTCGGCGCACTCGTCGTGTGGGGTGCGTTGTCGGCGGCGTGGTCGATCAACCCGTGGCGCAGCCTGGTTCTCGACGTGAGGCTCGCCGGGCTGTTGGGCGCCGCGCTCGCGCTCACGGCGGCGGCGAGCCGGGTTGCCACGCCGCGCCGCCTGACGCTCTTCCTCTTCGCCGGGACCGCCATCGGTATCGCGCTTGCCGGGTACGATCTGGCGAGCGCCGGGGGCTTGAGCCAATATGTCTCGATCCGTGCATTCCATGCCGCGCGCCTCAACCAGATCGCCGCCTGGCTCACCCTCCTCTTGTTGCCGGCCACCGCGCTGTTGATCTGCTGCGGCCAGAGGCTCCTCGCGCTGGTCGCCGGCTTCGCGATGGCGGCGACCGTGTACCTGCTCGACGGCACCACGGCGAAGATCGCGCTCGGTCTGAGCCTGCCGATGGTGGCGCTGTTGTACGTCAGGCCGGGCGCCGTCTCCCGCATCGCGGCAGCGTTCGCGATGCTCGCCATCCTGAGCGCGCCCCTGACCCTGCCGCGGCTTGCGCGTCTACCTTCGGTCTTCGCAACCGTCGATGTATTCAAGGATTCCGCAGGGCACCGGCTGCTGATCTGGTCCTTTACCGGCGAGCGCATCGCCGAGCGGCCCCTGGCTGGCTGGGGCCTCGATGCGGCACGGGCGATCCCCGGCGGCAAGGTCGAGATCCGCCCGGGACAGACCTGGCTGCCGCTGCACCCGCATGACGCGGCGCTGCAGCTTTGGCTGGAGCTCGGCGCGCCGGGCGCGGCGCTGTTCGCGCTCCTCGTCGGGCTGCTGTGGCTGCGTCTTGGCAAGGCGCCGTGGCCGCGGCTTTACGCGGCGGCGGCCGGCGGCAGCCTGACCGCCGCGCTCGCCGTCGCTTTCTCCGGCTGGGGCATCTGGGAGGAATGGTGGCTCGGCACGCTCGGCCTGGCGCTGTTCGCGACGATCGTGATGGCGCGGGCCGCCGCGCCGCCCCCCGCTAGGTTTCCTGGCGCTACTCCGCCGCCGTCGCGCGGTTAGCGCGCTTGCGATCGTTGATGTCGAGCAGGCGTTTGCGCAGGCGGATCGCCTTGGACGTGACCTCGACCAGCTCGTCGTCCTCGATATAGGCGATCGCCGCTTCGAGGCTCATCTGCAACGGCGGGGTGAGGCGCACCGCCTCGTCCTTGGAGGTGGTGCGGATGTTGGTCAGC
>JBGPTQ010000087.1:0-7162 GCA_041490725.1 Allostellaceae bacterium
ACCGCCTGGTCGAACGCTCCGGGGCCGACGGCTTCAGCGTCACGGTGCTCGACGGGGTCACCGGATCGGGCAAGA
This sequence comes from Allostellaceae bacterium, assembly GCA_041490725.1. Classification (GTDB taxonomy): domain Bacteria; phylum Pseudomonadota; class Alphaproteobacteria; order ATCC43930; family CGMCC-115725; genus DATARH01. The sequence goes on from JBGPTQ010000087.1 coordinate 76, forward strand.
CCGAGACCTATTTCGCCGCGATCGCGGCGGCGCTGGTTGCCGGCCGCCAGGTGCTGGTCCTGTTGCCCGAGATTGCGCTGGGGGCGCAATGGCTCGACCGTTTCCGCCGCCGCTTCGGCGCGGCGCCGGTGGAATGGCATTCCGACGTGTCGCATACCGCGCGGCGCGACGCCTGGCGGGCGGTAGCATCCGGCCGCGCCCGCATCGTCGTCGGGGCCCGCTCAGCGCTGTTCCTGCCGTTTCCCGAACTCGGGCTGATCATCGTCGACGAGGAGCACGACCCCTCCTACAAGCAGGAGGATGGGGTCTGCTATCAGGCGCGTGACATGGCGGTATTGCGCGCCTCGCTCGCCCATATTCCGATTGTGCTGGTGTCGGCGACCCCCTCGCTCGAAACCGTGGTCAATCTCGCGCGCGGCCGCTACGAGCGGGTGCATCTGCCGCGCCGCCATGCCGAGGCAAGCCTCCCCACGATCGCGCTCATCGACATGCGGCGCGAGCGGGTCGCGCCCGGGCAGTTCCTGTCGGCGCCGCTGGTCGAGGCGCTCGGCCGGAATTTGGCCGCCGGCGAACAGTCGCTGTTGTTTCTCAACCGGCGCGGTTATGCGCCGCTGACCTTGTGCCGCGCCTGCGGGTATCGCCTGCAATGCCCGAGCTGCACCGCCTGGCTGGTCGAGCACCGCTTTATCGGGCGGCTCCTATGCCATCATTGCGGCCATGCGGAGCGGGTGCCGGCGCTGTGCCCTGAATGCCTCGCCCCGGGAACCCTGGTGCCGTGCGGGCCGGGGGTCGAGCGGCTCAGGGAAGAGGTCGCCGCGCGGTTTCCTAGCGCGCGCATCGCGCTGATGGTCAGCGATTTGCTGTCGGGCCCGCGCGCCGCTTCCGAGCTGGCCGACGCGATGGTCGCGCAGCGCTATGATGTGCTGATCGGGACCCAGATCGTCGCCAAGGGCCACCATTTCCCGATGCTGACCCTGGTCGGGGTGGTCGACGCCGATCTCGGCCTTACCGGCGGCGATCTGCGCGCGGCGGAGCGGACCTATCAGCTGTTGCACCAGGTCGCCGGCCGAGCCGGGCGGGCGGAGCGGCCGGGGCGCGCGCTGATCCAGACCTATATGCCCGATCAGCCGGTGATGCAGGCGCTGGCCGCCGGCGACCGCGACGGCTTTCTCGCCGCCGAGGCGGCAGCCCGGCGGGCGGCGGGGCTGCCACCGTTCGGCCGGCTGGCGGCGCTGATCGTCAGCGCCGGCGATCCCGATTCGGCCGATTTCGCAGCCCGCGCCCTCTCTCGTGCCGCGCCGCAACTGCCCGGCATCAGCGTGCTCGGCCCGGCCCCCGCCCCGCTCGCGATCCTGCGCCGGCGCCACCGCCGGCGCTTTCTGGTCAAGGCCGAGCGCACGGTCAATCTGCAGGCCGTGCTGCGCGACTGGCTTGGCCGGGTGCGCCTCGGCGGCTCGGCGCGGCTCCAGGTCGATATCGACCCGTACAGCTTTCTGTAGCTATGGCTGCAACGGCCGCAGCCGGCGATAGGCGTAGCCGAGGCCGACCAGCGCGCCGCCGAGGCCGAGAAACGAGAGGGCGCGCAACACGCCGCTGAGCTCGGCCATGTCGGACAGAAACACCTTGGCGATCACCAGGCCGATGCCGATCAGCCCGGCTCGGCGCAGCCATTGGTTGCGCCACAGCAGTCCAATGGCGAGCCCCGCGCCGGCAAAGGCGAGCCAGGCAACCGAATAGGCATACCATTCCGCCTCGGTGCTGCTGCCGAAAAGCTGCACCTCGCCGTGGAAGACGTGCTGGATTTCGAGCGTGATCCAAGCGAAAGCGAAGGCGGCGGCTAGGACTCGCGCAATGGCGCGGAGCACGGGCCGGGATGGGGTCAGCCAGGCGATCGTCGCGTAGATCACAGCCGGAACCGCGTCGGCGAGCAGGAGGGCGTCGAAGATCGCCAATTTTCCGACCGAAGCGCCGAACAGCAGCATGATCGGTTGCCACACGAGCGCGACGATCGTCGTCCCAGCGAGGAGAGCCAAGCCGCCCCAGCGCAGCACCGGACGTTGCCGGCGCTCGCCAAGCGCAAGCAGCACGCCGGCGAAAGTGAGCCATAGCGCGATCAGCGCCGCGCCGGCGCCGAAATCCTCCAGCGGCAGGGTGGTCAGCCCTCCGTAGATCGCGTGCGTCAGCTCCAGCGACAGCAGCAGCAACGAGAACAGGGCGCTGCCGGCTTCGAGCACCGCAACCAGAATATCGTCGCGACTTCTGCCAAACTGCCGGGTGGCGACGATGAAGGAAGCGGCCGGAACGCCGTAGCCATAGAGCAGCCAGTTGAAGATCGGCGTCGCGCCGATCGGGTAATCCAGCACATACGGGTTGAGGACCAGCCTAATCAACACGATGACCGCGACCCCGAGCGCCAGCCGGCGCAACACCGGCAGCCGGATGCGGCCTTCGATCCAGCCCATCGCCGGCAGGTGCAGGGCCAGGGCGACGGTGAGCCAAGCCTCGCCGAGCGCCAGGGTCGCCGCGAAGATCGTGCTGCCGAGGACCCCGACCGCGTAGGCGGCGAGCGCGATCTCGATCTGAATTTCGGATTCGGGCGCTCCGCTGCGCCGCCTGGCCACCGCAGCGGCGGCCAGGAGCTCCAGCCCGGCCAGCGCCAGGGCGGTGAGGCTCCAGGCGATGTCGAGCTCGAATTTCTGCAGGCGCCAGTAGGCGATGACCAGAACCACGAGCGGCACCGCCGCGGACAGCGCCGCCCAGCGGCCGGGTCGTGCGACTCGCGGCAGCACGATGAAGCCACCGCCCCCGAGCAAGAGGGTGAACGTGATCGCGGCCGTCGTGAAATCGGCGACATGATCCGGCTCGATCCGGAAGACCCACAGGCTCATCTCGGGGATCGGCAGCGGCAGGGTCCAACTGGCGAGCAAGGCAAGCGCCAAGGCGCCGGCCACCGCGATGACATCGTCGAGCTGGCTGTCGCGGTAGGCGAGCGCCATCAGGCCGATGGCGGCCAGGATCGCGGCGCCGACGCTCGTGCTGCCAAACCCGTCGACATGCGCCAGCACGAGCAATCCGGCCGCGATTGCCCAGAAGGCCGAGCGCGTCACCACCCGCACGATCGGAGTATCGGCAATGCCGGCGAGAAAACCGATCCAGGCGATGCCGCGACGAAAGGCGACGAACAGCCCGAACTGGACCAACAGATAACCCGCGACTACCGGCGTCTCCGGATCGCCGGCGCCCGCCAGCCACAGCACGACCCAGCCGATGGCGCCGGCGAGCGACGGCCAGGCGAGCCACCACCAGGCACGGTGCCGCAGCAATGCCAGCGAGCCTGCGGTCACCACGGCGAGATAGGCGAAAAGCGGCAAGGCATGCGGGGCCGTGCTGCTGACCAGCAGCGGCACGATGAACGCGCCGACGAGGCCGAGCGCGGCGACCAGCGGTCCGTGTCGCAGCGACTGCGCCACGGTCGCGCCGGCGGTCACGGCGAGCAACCCGAAGGCGAGGCCGGCGGGCAAAAAATCGTACAGCGCATGCGCCGCGTAGAGGCTGGCAAAGACCGTCGCGGCGCCGGCGGCGGCGAGCGCCTGCGGAACGTACGAGGCGGCATCGGCGTCGCCATCTGCGGGGAGATCCTGCCGCCGCACCCACTCCGCGCCGATCGACAACGCGATGCCGAGCAGGATACCGAGCACCACCCGCACGAGCGGCGTCAAGAGGCCCTGATCGATCGACAGTTTGACGAGGAACGCTCCGCCGAGTGCCATCGCGGCCCCGCCAAGCCAGACCAGCCAATGCTCGACCAATAGCTGTTCCCAACCTCTCCCCGGCGCAGCCACGGGTTGTGGCGCGAGTGTCTCCGGCACAGCCGATTCCTCCAGAACGGCGGCCGTTTCGGCCGGAACCGCGGCCGGCTCCGTCACCACCGGGACAGCCGGCTCGATCCGCGGCGCGGCCTCACTCGGCACCGCTGCAGGCTCGTCGAGCCGCTCGGCCAACCGCACTAGGCGGTGATCGAGCATCCAGAATTTTTCGGTCAGACCAGCGAGCTGCCTGCGCAGCCGCCTAGCGTCAAAAACCGCTTTCAGCGCCAGCGCCAACGCGGCGAGGACGGCTATCGTGAAACCGGGAAATACGTCGTCCCAATCCATGCCGGCACCCTCCGGGCTCTGCCGCCGTGCGGGAGAGGCGGTAAACCGTTCGCCAACCCGCCTGACCAAGATTAATCGGGTCGGAACAGGATCATACGCGGGCCCGGCCCGCACCCCAACCCTCCCCCTGGATACGGCGAGGGGGCAGGCGACGCGGCTTTCCGACGATGCGCAACGACTCTGTAAGCCCTTGGAATTACGTATCTCCGCCGGAAGCCGGCGGTGGTTGCGCAGGGCCACCAACTGTGTTACCAACCGCGCGGATTTCGCGGGGCCCGGCGGCGCCGAGCGTGCCGGTGCGCTGAGATCCCCCAAAGCAACGAGTTGTCGCGACCGTCCTCCCGCCGGCGCGCTGATTGGGGACCGCTTTCCATTGGCTTCCGACGCATCAGGCACCTCCGGCCTGGCTGAACGTTATGCGGCCGCGCTGTTCGATCTGGCCGATGAAGGCCACGTGCTCGATGCCGTCGCCGGCGATCTGCGCGAGCTGCGCACGATGCTGCACGAGAGCGGCGATCTCGTCCGCTTGTTGCGCAGCCCGGTCGTGTCGCGCGCCGAGCAGGGCAAGGCGATCGGCGCGCTCTGCGAGCGCGCTGGGTTGTCGGATCTGACCCGCGATTTTCTCGGGGTCGTCGCGAAGAACCGGCGCCTCTTTGCGGTGCCGGCGATGATCGAGGCCTATCTCAAAAAGCTCGCCGAGCGGCGCGGCGAGGTCACCGCCGAGGTCATCGTCGCGCAGAAGCTGGACGAGGCGCGGCAGGCGGCGTTGGTCGAGCAGCTGCGCCGCGCGGTCGGGGCCCGCGTGGCAGTCGACATCCGGGTCGATCCCGGCCTCTTGGGCGGCATGATCGTCAAAATCGGCTCGCGAATGGTCGACGCATCGTTGAACAGCCGGCTGCAGCGCTTGCGGCTGGCGATGAAAAGTACCGGTTGATGGTTTGACGCCGTCATTCCCGCGCAAGCGGGAATCCAGGGCCCAAGGTCGAGCCGGTTGCCCTGGACCCCCGCTTGCGCGGGGGTGACAATGAGATGGGAAGGGTGGAGATGGAAATCCGTGCGGCGGAAATTTCGGCGATCCTCAAGCAGCAGATCGCCGGTTTCGGCAGCGAAGCCGATGTCGCCGAGGTCGGCCAGGTGCTGTCGGTCGGCGACGGCATCGCCCGCGTCTATGGGCTCGACAAGGTCCAGGCCGGCGAAATGGTCGAGTTCCCGAACGGGATGAAGGGCATGGCCCTCAATCTCGAAAGCGACAATGTCGGCGTCGTGATCTTCGGCGACGACAGCGGCATTGGCGAAGGCGACACCGTGAAGCGTACCGGCGCGATCGTCGATGTGCCGGTCGGCCGCGGGTTGTTGGGCCGGGTCGTCGACGCGCTTGGCAACCCGATCGACGGCAAGGGTCCGCTGGTCGATGTGACCCGCACCCGGGTCGAGGTCAAGGCGCCGGGGATCGTGCCGCGCCGCTCGGTGCATGAGCCGGTGCAGACCGGGCTGAAGGCGATCGACGCCTTGGTGCCGATCGGCCGCGGCCAGCGCGAGCTGATCATCGGCGACCGCCAGACCGGCAAGACCGCGCTGGCGATCGACACGATCCTCAATCAGCGGCAGGTCAATGCCGGCACCGACGAGTCCAAGAAGCTTTATTGCATCTATGTCGCGATCGGCCAAAAGCGCTCGACCGTCGCTCAGATCGTCAAGACCTTGCAGGATTACGGCGCCCTCGACTACTCGATCGTCGTGGCGGCGACCGCCTCCGAGCCGGCGCCCTTGCAGTTCCTCGCGCCCTATGCCGGCTGCGCGATGGGCGAGTTCTTCCGCGACAACGGCATGCACGCGCTGATGGTCTACGACGATCTGTCGAAGCACGCGGTCGCCTATCGCCAGATGTCGCTGTTGCTGCGCCGCCCGCCCGGCCGCGAGGCCTATCCGGGCGACGTGTTTTATCTGCATTCGCGGCTGCTCGAGCGCGCCGCCAAGATGAACGACGAGCACGGCGCCGGCTCGCTGACCGCATTGCCGGTGATCGAGACCCAGGCCGGCGACGTTGCCGCCTACATCCCGACCAATGTGATCTCGATCACCGACGGGCAGATCTTCCTCGAGACCGATCTGTTCTATCGCGGCATCCGCCCGGCCATCAATGTCGGGCTGTCGGTCAGCCGGGTCGGCTCGGCGGCGCAGATCAAGGCGATGAAGCAGGTCGCCGGGCGCATCAAGCTCGAACTGGCGCAATATCGCGAGATGGCGGCCTTCTCGCAATTCGCCTCCGATCTCGACGCCGCGACGCAGCGCCTCCTGGCGCGCGGCTCGCGCTTGACCGAGCTGTTGAAACAGCCGCAATTCTCGCCGGTGCCGGTCGAGGAGCAGGTGGTTGGGATCTTTGCCGGCACCCGCGGCTATCTCGACGGGGTCGCTGTCGCCGATATCGGCCGGTTCGAATCGCTGATGCTGGGCGACCTGCGAGCCAAGCACCCGGAATTGCTGGAGGCGATCCGCGATGAGCGCGAGATCTCGGACACGACCGAAAAGGGGCTAGCCGCGTTCTTCGACGGCTTCGCCCGGACGTTTGCGTGAAGCGGCATGACGGTTGACGAAAAGGATGTCATTCCGGGGCGCGGCAAAGCCGCTTGCAAGGCTTTGCTTATGTCCGTGCCCATAACAACATTGTCGTCCCGGCGAAGGCCGGGACCCACATTTCAACCAACTCGCATGCTGACCTGTGGGTCCCGGCCTTCGCCGGGACGACAATTCAAGTGGATCGGTTTCTCGGGATAGCTGTATCAGCCCATGCCCACCCTGAAAGAGCTGCGGGTCCGCATCCGCAGCGTGCGCTCGACCCAGAAGATCACCGCGGCGATGAAATTGGTCGCCGCCTCGCGGCTGCGCCGCGCCCAGGAGCAGGCCGAGGCGGCGCGGCCCTATGCCCAGCGCAT
>JBGPTQ010000088.1:0-7148 GCA_041490725.1 Allostellaceae bacterium
GCGCGCCCGATACCCGGACGAGATGACCATCGTGGTGCAGCACCAGTTCTGGGATCTCGAAATCACCGAGCATGGCTTTTCGGTCACGCTCAGCTTTCAGAAACAGCTCGAACGCCTGGTGATCCCGTTCGCGGCGGTGCGCAGCTTCGCCGACCCGTCGGTCAATTTCGCGCTCGAATTCGCCGTTCCGGAGGGGAAGCCGGCCGCATCCGACAACGTGCCGGTGCCGGTCGAGGCACCGCCCAAGCCGCCGGAAAAGCCGGCCGGGGAAGTCGTCACCCTCGACAGCTTCCGCAAACGGTAAGCCAGGCAGACCCCTGATGTTATTGCGAGCGAAGCGAAGCAATCTCGCGCCGACGAGGCTCGCGGGACCGAGATTGCCGCGTCCGCCCGGAACGCCCGCAGGGCGGTCGCCCGGGGGTCCTCGCAATGACAGCCTCGTGGGAGGGTAGCGGTATGGAGCTGTGGAACCATTGCGAGAACCCCTACCCCTTTGTCCCCGCCGAGGTGCTCGACCAGGCCGAATCGGTGCGGGCGAGCCTGCCCAACCAATACTGCGACCCGAAGATCGCCGCCCGGCTCTATGACGAAATCTTCGACGAATACCGGCTGTGCGACGATATCGGGCTCCATATCGTCACCAACGAGCATCATTCCGGGATCAACAATCTGTGGGCGGCGAGCCCGGTCATCACCGGCATCGTCGCGCGGATCACGAAGAACGCGCGCATCCTGTCGCTCGGCACGCTGATCACGGTGCGCCCCGACCCGGTCCGCATCGCCGAGGAATACGCCACGATCGACGTGTTGTCGCGCGGCCGGCTCGAAATCGGTTTCGTCAAATCGGGCGCCACCGAGATGGTTTCGGGCGATGCCAACCCGATGCGCATCCGCGAGCGCGAATGGGAGGCGATCGACCTGATAGAGAAGGCGCTGACCACGCATGACGGGCCGTTCAGCTGGGAGGGCAAGTTCTTCATCCATCCCCATGTCAACATCTGGCCGCGGTGCTACCAGGAGCCGCGCCCCGAATTCTGGGCGGCGACGTCAGACCTGCCGACCTGCGCCGAGCTTGGGCGGCGCGGCATCGTCAACACGCTGTTGTTCGGCGGCTATGACCGCACGAGGCAGGCTTTCGACGCCTACAGACAAGCGCGCGTCGCGGCCGCGCTGGCGCCGCCCGGCGAGGACCGGTTCTCGTACATGGCGTTCTGCTATGTCGGCGACACCGACGAGGAAGGCATCCGCATCGGCCAGAAGATCGCTTGGTTCCTGACCGTCAGCATCAAGAGCGCGCCGCAATTCGCGAAATTCCAGCCCGGCGCGGTCGCCCCCGAGATGGCGCCCCAGGCGTGGCGCAGCGGCGTCTCGCGCCGCCCGCGCCCGACCAACCTCGACGCCGAAATGCTGATCGGCCAGGGCCAGATGTTCGCCGGCAACCCCGACACCGTGGCCCGCCAGATCAAGGAATTCCGACGCCGCGTCGGCGGCATCCGCCACATCATCATGATGACCCGGCAGGGGCTGGTGACCCACGCCGAGGCGCAAAAGAGCTTCAATCTCGCCGCCAAGGAAGTCCTGCCGCAATTGCAGGATCTGCCGCCGATCGACGGGGACGAGACCGCCTGGGAAGCGCAGCGCGCCGCCGCGGCAAAATGAATGGGCCACACTCCGTTATCGTCACCCCCGCGCAAGCGGGGGTCCAGGGCCGGCGACACGTCGTTTGCCCCTGGATTCCCGCTTTCGCGGGAATGACTGGACTTATGCGATGAGGCTCCGCGTAGGGCCACTCGATCTCGACGTGCTGCGCCGGGGAAGCGGGCGGCCGATCCTGCTCGTCCACGGGGTCAACCCGGTCAGCCCGGACGCGCCGTTTCTCGATCTGCTCGCCGAGCATGGCGAAATTATCGCACCGTCGCATCCCGGGTTTGGCAACTCGCCGCGGCCGGATGATTTCGACACGATGTACGACCTCGTGCACCTCTACCTCGAATTGCTCGACGCGCTTCCCGCCGAGAAGGTCACGATGATCGGCTTTTCGTTCGGCGGCTGGATCGCCGCCGAGGTCGCGGCGAGCGGCTCGGCGAAGCTCGACCGGCTGGTGCTGGTCGACCCGGTCGGCATCAAGCTGGGCGGCCGCGAGGAGCGCGACATCGTCCATTTCTTCAATACCGCGCCCGCCGAGCTGAACCGCCGCAGCTGGCACGATCCGGGAAAGCGGCCCGTCGGGGTCTACGGGCTGGGCTGGCAGGCGGTGATCGACGATGCCCAGGGCGACGAGGCGATGAGCGACGCGGAGATGACCGCGTTCGCGCGCAATTGGGATGCGCTGTGCCTCTATGCCTGGCGCCCGCACATGTATAACCCACAGCTGAAGCATTGGCTGCGCCGCATTTCGGTCCCGACGCTGGTGCTGTGGGGCGCCGGCGACTGCATCGTCACGCCGGATTACGGCCGTGCCTACGCCGGGTTGATCCCCGGGGCGCGGTTCAGCGTAATCGAGGCGGCCGGGCACTACCCCGAACTGGAGCAGCCGCGCGCTTTTGTCGACCATGTCGCGCGGTTTCTGGGGCAATCGGCATGATGTTCATCGTCCGCAGCGGCGGCGAGCGCCCCGATGCCGCCCGCATTGAGGTCAAGCTCAGCCGCCAGACCCCCGCGATTGTGCCGGACGCGGAGGGCAAAACCGATTTCTTCTGCGTCGGCGAGGCGGAAGGAATGGCGGCGCTGCGCGCGGCTGGCTGGAATGTCGTCGAGTTGCATGACGGCTATTACGAGGATGGTCTGGGCGGCGGGGTCGGCATCTGGGGCCAGGGCAGATACTGGGAGATCCGCGACACCCCGTTCACCGTCAAGGAAGCGGTCGGGCCGACCGCAACGGCCAAACCCGGCACGGAAGAGGGCGAGCAGGTCAACGTCCGCGGCGCGATCTTCGGGGTGTAGCAGCGGCGGGCAATGGGCGGGCAATGCGACGACAAGAAGCTCGTTCGCAGCCCGGACTATCGGCCGCGTGGTCCGTGGTCATCCCGCTGACCGCCGAACCCGAACCCGAACCCGACCCCCGGCAGAATTGGGAGGGCCGGTGGAAGAAGGGGCGCCACGGTTTGTGAAGGAGGTGGCGGATTGGCGGTGCTGGACTCCGAGGGTGGCGGACAGGGACGCCAAAAGAGGTTCTTACCTCCAACACTGGCGCGGTCGCGATCCCCGGTACGGGCATTCAGGCCTGGCGTGGTTGGATCGCTACTTAGCGGTATGGTGCGTACCTCTTCACCGGTCGCCGAATCTCTCCAGGTGCCGCATGCCTTATCGCGATAAAGGTTTTTATCCCCAACGCGCGCATAATCAGGATCCCCGGCACGGGCATTCAGGCCTGGCACGGTTGGATCGCTACTTAGCGGTATCGTCTGTACCGGTTGCCCGGTAGCACTATCGAACCAGCCTGCATCAGCCGTTTCGCTGGACGAGGCCATGGCAAATGCGGCAGATGCGGCGATCCAAAAAGAGCAGCGAAGAGAACTCCCGCGCATGAAATCGCTTCCCTGCCGTGTTCTACCGACGATTAAACTGATTTAACGATGGAAAACAGGGCTGACAAAGAAAATTCGCACCGCTTGACCCCGGCCGCGAAAGGAAGATTCTGCGGCGGTCATCCGTTGGAGAGTCCGCTATGAGCGAGGCCGCGTTCCACGAGCTTTTTCCGTTGGGCGAGGATGATGCGCCCTACAGGAAGCTGACCGGTGATCATGTCGCGCTCGCGTCGTTCGACGGCGAGCGCGTCGTCAAAGTCGCCCCCGAGGCTTTGACCCTGCTTGCGCGGCAGGCCTTCGTCGATTGCCAGCACCTCTTGCGCCCGGGCCATCTGGCGCAATTGCGCGCCATTCTCGACGACCCCGAAGCCTCGGCCAACGACCGGTTCGTCGCGTTTGATCTGTTGAAGAACGCCAATATCGCGGCCGGCAAGGTCTTGCCGATGTGCCAGGACACCGGCACCGCGATCGTCATGGGCAAGAAGGGCGAGCGGGTGTGGACCGGCGCGGACGATGCGGCGGCGCTCTCCGAGGGGATCCGGCGCACCTATACCGAGACCAATCTGCGCTACAGCCAGGTCGCGCCACTGTCGATGTATGAGGAGGTCAACACCGGCGACAATCTTCCGGCCCAGATCGACCTCTATGCCGAGCCGGGCGAGCAGTACAAATTCCTCTTCATCGCCAAGGGCGGCGGCTCGGCCAACAAGAGCTTCCTCTATCAGCAGACCAAGGCGGTGCTGAACCCGAAATCGCTTCTCAAGTTCATCGACGAGAAGACCCGCACGCTCGGTACCGCGGCCTGCCCGCCCTACCATCTGGCGATCGTCATCGGCGGCACCTCGGCCGAGATGAATTTGAAGACGGTGAAGCTGGCGAGCTGCCGCTATCTCGACACGCTCCCCGCGTCCGGCAACAAATACGGCCAAGCCTACCGCGACCGCGATTTCGAGGCCGAAGTACTCGAATTGACCCGCGGCCTCGGCATCGGCGCCCAATTCGGCGGCAAATATTTCTGCCATGACGTGCGGGTGATCCGCTTGCCGCGCCACGGCGCCAGCCTGCCGATCGGCATCGGCGTGTCGTGCTCGGCCGACCGTCAGATCCTCGGCAAGATCACCGCCGACGGCGTGTTTCTCGAAGAGCTTGAAGCCAACCCGGCGCGTTTCCTGCCGGATATCGATGAGACGACGCTCGGCGGCGAGGCGGTGCACATCGATCTGTCGCGGCCGATGGACGAGATCCGCCGCACCTTGTCGCGCTATCCGATCAAGACGCGCCTCAGCCTCAACGGGACGCTGATCGTGGCGCGCGACATCGCCCATGCCAAGCTGCAGGAGCGGCTCGACCGCGGCGAGGGCCTGCCGCAATACGTGAAGGACCATCCGATCTACTATGCCGGCCCGGCGAAGACCCCGGCGGGCTTTGCCTCCGGCTCGTTCGGGCCGACCACGGCGGGGCGCATGGACAGCTATGTCGAGCCGTTGATGGCGGCGGGCGGCAGCTTGATCACCCTCGCCAAAGGCAATCGCGGCCCCGAGGTGCGTGAAGCGTGCAAGAAGCACGGTGGCTTCTACCTCGGCTCGGTCGGCGGCCCGGCCGCGCGCCTCGCGCAGGATTGCATCAAAAAGGTCGAGCTTCTCGAATATCCCGAGCTCGGCATGGAAGCGATCTGGCGCATCGAGGTCGTCGATTTCCCCGCCTTTATCGTGGTCGACGACAAGGGCAATGATTTCTTTGCCGCCTTGTCCTGATCGGGACGCGTGATTGGCCCGGGATGCTCTCTCGGACGCGCTGCTGGACGGCGACAGCGCAGCCTGGGCGGGCTTCGTGCGCCGCTATGGCGGGCTCATCGTCGCCGCGGTGCGCCCCATCGCGTCGATTCAGGGCGATATCGAGGATCTGACCCAGGAAGTCTTCGTCCGGCTGTGCAAGGACAATTTCCGCCTGCTGCGGACGTACGATCCGGCGCGCGCCGCGCTGTCGACCTGGCTCACCATCGTCGCGCGCAGCACCGCACGCGATGGGCTGCGACGACGCCGGCTGGATTCGGTGCCGATCGAGGCGGTGCCCGAGGCGCAGCTGGCGGTCGACTTCGTCGAGCCGGTGCGCAAGCTCAAACTGCCGGAGGCGCTGTTGTCGCCGCGGCAGCGTGAGATCCTGGCGATGCTGTACGACCGGGACATGGAGGTGACCGAGATCGCGCGCGCGCTCGGCATCGACCCGCAGACCGTGCGCAGCGCGCACCACAAGGCAATGGTCAAGTTGCGGGCTCACTTTAAAGCCGATTTGGAATCGGGTTGGTAGCCTTTAAGTTGCGGGGATATTGTCGCTTCTGCCGGCGTAGAACAGGGCATGAGGAAAGTTCGGTAAATGCGCGGGAACGATACTAGGCGAGATTCGGCGGCGGGCGTGCCCGACGCAGCGCTGTGGCGGCGCAGCCGCATGGTTGATGCGGCCCCGGACGAAGCTGAGAGCTATCTTGATCTCGCCGGCTTCGCCGATGGATATCTCGATCCCGACGATCGCGAGCGCATCGCCGAATGGCTTGCCGGCGATCCGATCGCCGCCGGCGACGTTGCTGCGGCGTGCGCCCTCGCCGCTATGGCCGAGCGGCCGGAAGCGGTGCCCGAACCCATCGTCGCGCGCGCCTGTGCGCTGGTCGGCGGGAACGACCCGCAACTGAGCAAGGTCATACCGTTCGCGCCGAGGCATCAAAACAGCCCCAGGCTGCACGGCATGGCCCGCTGGGGCAGCCTGATCGCCGCGATGGCGGTGGCGAGCTGGCTCGGCTTCACACTGGGCATGGATACCTCGCTCTCTTTCGCCCAGACCCGCCAGGGCGGCGAGGATGGCTTTCTGGGCGAATTGCTCGACCCTTCGACCGGCTTTATGGGTGACCTGACCGAGGGCGCGCAGACGTGAGCACGGCGACGGCCGGCCCGGCCGGCCCGCCCGGCGCGCCGACTGGCTGGCCGGGCCGGCGTATCCTGGTCGCGCTGCTGGTGATCTCGGCGGTGCTCAACCTGTTCTTCGTAGCCGGCGCCGCATGGACCGGCTTCCATGCGCCGGCCCGGTGGCCAGGTGCAGGGCAGCGCTATCAGCAAATGGCGGCGGAACTCGGCCTCGAGCCCCAGCAGCGGATGGGGTTCGATCGATATGTCGCCGCGATGCGGGCCCGTACCGACAAGATGCATGAACAGGTCGCGCCGCTGATCGGCGCTGCCTGGGACGAAGTGGGGAAACCCAAGGCGGATATGGCGCAAGTCATGCGGCTATTCGACGAGGCCGCCGAGAAGCGACGAGAGTTTCAGCGCGAAGCGACCGCCCAGACCCTCGATTTCCTGGCAATCCTGTCACCCACGCAGCGCAGCAAATTCGTCGCGATCGCACTTGAGCGGCGGGCACGCTGGCTGCGCCCGCACCCCGCGACGAACTGATGCCGCAGCGCCGCCCGCTGCGCCGTTGATCATTTGGTGCCGAACAATCGGTCGCCGGCGTCACCCAGCCCGGGCAGGATATAGCCGTGGTCGTCGAGGCCGCGGTCGATGGAAGCGGTCACGATCGCGACGCCGGGAAAGATGCGGTGCAGTTTCTCGATGCCTTCCGGGGCCGCGACCA
>JBGPTQ010000089.1:0-7121 GCA_041490725.1 Allostellaceae bacterium
AAGAGGACGAGCAGCGCGAAGACACCGTTCGCCTCGGTCATCACGAACAGCACGATCAGCAGTATCAAGAGGAGGCCGAGACCGGCATTCACCAGATGCTGGCCGGGAAAGACGAGCGGGCGGCCGGAAACGAGGCCCTGCAATTTGGCGAAGGCGACGACCGAGCCGGTGAAGGTGATCGCGCCGATCGTGAGCCCGATCGCCATCTCGACGAGGCTCGACTGGTGAATCGCGCCGCGGATGCCGATGCCGTAGTCTTCCGGCGCGGCAAACGCGGCGGCGGCGACGCAGACCGCGGCGAGGCCGACGAGGCTGTGAAACGCCGCGACCAGCTGCGGCAGTGCCGTCATCTGGATCTGCCGCGCGATATAGGTGCCGATCGAGCCGCCGATCAGGAGGCCGATGCCGATCAGCCAGAAGCTGACGATTTGCGGCGTCACGAGCGTCGTCAGGATGGCGATCGCCATCCCGGCGATGCCGTAGATGTTGCCGCCCCGCGCCGTTTGCGGCGAAGAGAGGCCGCGCAAGGCCATGATGAAGCAGACCGAGGCGACCAGATAGAGGAGGGCCGAAAGACTGTCGCTCATGGGTTGACCCTGGCGCCCCGCTACTTTTTGCGCTGGAACATTTGCAGCATCCGCTGGGTGACGATGAAGCCGCCGAAGATGTTGACCGCCGCCAGGGTTACCGCGACGAACCCCATGATCTTGGCAAAGCTCATGCTCATCGGCCCGGCGGCGATCAGCGCGCCGACGATGATCACACTCGATACCGCGTTGGTCACGCTCATCAGCGGGGAATGCAGCGCCGGCGTCACCCGCCAGACCACGTAGTAGCCGACGAACACGGCGAGCACGAACACCGTCAGCTCAAACACGAAGGGCGTGCCGGCTTGCGCACCTTGCTGCGTCGCCAAGGTGAGCTGCTGCGACAGCGCGTCGAGCTTGCCCGCGAGCTGGCCGGCATCGCCGGCAAGCTCGCTGGCGCGTTGCGCGAGCGATGCGGGATCCGCCATGCCTTCTCCGTCAGCTGGTAGCGCCCGGGGTGACGCCAAGGGCCGTGGGTGCGACCGCCGGCTCCGGCATGAGGGCCGGGTTGACGACCGCGCCGTCGAGGGTCAACAGCGCGGCCTTGACGATTTCGTCTGACGTGTCGATCCGCAGTCGGCCTTCCTTATCGACGATAAGGCCAAGAAAGGCCACAAGGTTGCGGGCGTAAAGCTGGCTGGCGTCGGCGGCGATGCGCGACGGCACGTTGAGGTGGCCGACGATCTTGACCCCGTTCGCCGTGGTCGCGACTTCGCCGGCTCGGCTTCCCTCGACATTGCCCCCGGATTCGACCGCAAGGTCGACAATGACCGAACCGGGTGCCATCGCGGCGACCATCGCCTCGGTGAGCAGCACCGGCGCGCGCGCGCCCGGGATCAGCGCAGTGCAAATGACGATGTCAGTCCGCCGCAGCGCGTCGGTGATCTTCTCGCGCTGCCGGCGCTGATACTCCTCGCCCATCTCGCGCGCATAGCCGCCCGCCGTCTCGGCGGCGCGTGCCGCCTCCTCGTCGACGGTGATAAAGGTGGCGCCGAGGCTTTCGACCTGCTCCTTGGCGGCGGCACGGACATCGCTGGCGCTGACGATCGCGCCGAGCCGGCGCGCGGTCGCGATCGCCTGCAGCCCGGCCACCCCCGCTCCCATCACCAACACCCGCGCCGCCTTGATCGTGCCGGCTGCGGTCATCATCATCGGAAAGGCACGGCCGAATTCGGCGGCCGCGTCGAGCACCGCCTTGTAGCCGGCAAGGTTGGCCTGCGAGGACAGTACGTCCATCGTCTGCGCCCGGGTGATGCGCGGCATCAGCTCCATCGCAAAGGCGGTGATCCCGGCGCGAGCATACGCCTCCGCATCGGCCGGATGCCGCAAGGGCCGCAGCAGACCGATCAGCACCGCACCGCGCTTGAAGAGCTTCAGCTCGTCGAGCCCGTCGGCCCCGCCCATCAACGGACGCTGGACCTTCAAGACAATGTCGGCATCGGAGGCCGCCGCCGCGGCGTCGGCGACGATCGTCGCCCCCGCAGCGTTGTAGGCACTATCGTCAAAATAGGCCTCGGCCCCGGCGCCGCTTTCGACGACCGGCTCTAGGCCCATGGCGACCATGTGCTTGACGCTGTCGGGTGATGCCGCCACGCGCCGCTCATCGGCGCGTCGTTCCTTGATGATGGCGACCTTCATCGCCGGGCCTTGACGATGGCGACCTTCATCGCCGGGCCTTGACGATGGCGACCTTCATCGCCGGGCCTTGATGATGGCGACCTTCATCGCCGGACGGTTCCTCGGTCTGCGGGCTCTTCGGGAAACCAGCGCATCGGCCTTGTCGCTCTCCAGTTGCGATGTCTGCAGCTCGCACATCGCCACCGGATGAGATCGACGCGATGGTCTTCGACCGGGTTCCTAGCGCGCTTTGCTGCCGCGCACAATGCCGCGCGCCGGCGCCTTTGTGAAGAGCGAAGCCGATACGCCGCACCTCCGCTCGGCGTTGCCGCTTCGAGCGGTTTGGAACGGTCTAATCCGCGTGATAGGCTGCGACGATGCGCCCGCATTCCGCTCGGTGCCCGGCCTACACCATTTACAGGTCACTCTATGCGTCACCGGGCAGCCGGGACATCCGCTGCGAGGCCCGCCCGCCACCCCCGGCCGCCATGCTCCACCGGCGCACGGGAATAATCGACAAGGAGGCGCGTTGTCGTTCCGTTGGAAACATGCAGAGGCGCCGGCCCGCGCGGCAGAACGCGCAGATCCGGTGAGCGCGAGGTTCAGCGATCAGCTGATCGCGGTTTTGCCGCGGTTGCGTCGCTTTGCCCGCGGCCTCGCCGGAACGGCTGCCGCGGCCGACGATCTGGTTCAGGCCGCTTGCGAACGCGCGCTGGCGCGGGCGCATCAGTTTCAGGAGGGCACCCGGTTCGACAGTTGGATGTTTCGTATCGTGCAGACGATCTGGATCGACCAGCTCCGCGCACGCGAGGTCCGCAAGGAGGATGGCGATGTCGCTGAGGATCGGCTCGGATCGGATGCGGCGGTCCGCGGCATCGAAGCGCGGCTTGCCTTGGCCGAGGTCCGGCGGGCGGTCGAGCGCCTGGCCCCGGACCAGCGGACGACGCTGATGCTCGTGACCGTGGAGGGCCTCAGCTACAAGGAGGCGGCGGCGGTGGCCGGCGTGCCGGTGGGCACGATCATGAGCCGCCTCGCGCGTGCACGGGTAGCGTTGCAGCAGCAGCTCGACGCCGGCGGCGGTGTCCGCAGGAGTGGGAAGAATGCAGCAGCACAGTGACGAGGCGCTGGTTGCCTATCTCGACGGCGAGCTCGACGAGGGCGAGCGGCGCCAGGTCGACGCTTGGCTCGAAGCCGATCCCGCGGTTCGCGAGCGGCTGGTGGCGCTTGCCCAATCGGACGATCTGGTGCGCGGCGCCTATGCCGGCATCGTCAACGAGCCGGTTCCCCCCCGCCTGATCGCAGCGGCCCGAGGGGCGAGCGAGGCGGCACCGGCCGCGCCGCAGGAAGCGGAGATCCTTGTGTTGAAGCGGCCGGGCTGGGCCGCCATCCCGCTGCCGGACCGGCGCTGGCAGATCGGCTTTGCCGCCGCGGCCGGGCTGTTCGGGGTGATCTTCGGCGGCGTCGGCACCTATCTCGGCATGGGCATGTTCAACCCGGTCGGCCCCGCCGCCGAGCGCCAGCTCGCCGCGGCCGCCGCGAACAACATCTGGCTCGACAACGCCGCCGGCTATTACAAGCTGACCGTCAACGCCGGCGACACCATGCTGATCGACGTGCCGGCCAGCAACGATCCCCGCGAGGCCCTGCAGAAGATCAGCCAGAGCCTGCCCCAGCAGGTGCGGTTGCCCGATCTGAAGCCATGGGGCCTCACCTTCCGCGGCGCCCGTCTGGTGGTCGTCGAGGGGCGCCCGGCGGCGCAGCTCGTCTATGGCACCGACAACAAGGCGATCGGCCTCCTGACCCTCGTCATCGGCGCGTCGAAACAGCCCGACATCCCGCCGACCTTCGACCGCCGGCAGGATGTCAATTTGCTCTACTGGCGCCATCAGGGGCGCGCCTATGCGCTGGTCGGCCAGACCGATATCGGCTATCTCTGGGGGATCGCCAACGACGTGGCCTGGCAGCTCGACGCGATCTAGCCGCCACGGCAGCACGCGCCGCTTTCCACACCACGGCCGGCGGCGTCGACCCATCGCCCCCTGACCTCGATTTTCGCGAAGCCAATCCTTCGTTCGCGCACCGGCGCACGAACTTGTATGCTCGTGCCAACCGATAGTTTCAGCGCAGGAGATACGAAGATGGCCGACACGCCGACCTTTGGCCGCTATGCCGAGATCCCCTACGACCAGATGACGCCGGAGCAGCAGGAAGGCTATCGCACGCTGATCGAGACGCGCGGCCGGCTGCCCGGCCCGAACAAGATCTATGTGCACAACCCCAAGCTGGCCAAGGTGATGGGGCCATTGGGCGCGCATTTCCGCACCGGCTACTCGCTCAGCGAGCGCGAGCGCGAGATCGCCGTGTGCATCATCAACAGCAAGTGGCATTCGATCTATCCGACCAATGCGCACGAACGGGCCGGCAAGGCGGCCGGGCTGCCGAACGACAAGGTCGAGGCGATCCTCTCGGGCCTGCCGACCTCGTTCTCCGACAAGCGCGAGCAGGTCGTCTACGAGATGGCGACGTGCCTGGCCAATTCGCGCTGGGTGGCGAAGGGGCTCTATGACCGCGCGGTCGAGGCATTGGACCATGTCGGCATCACCGACGTCATCACCCTGATGGGCTTTTACACCAGCGTCTCGATGACCTTGGCCTTCTACGACGTGCCGGCCGGCGCGGAAGGCATGCAGCGCTGAGCCCAGGGAGAACAGCCATGCTGATCGTCGACGCGCAGATCCATCTCTGGTCGCAGGGCATCCCGACCAACGCGCTGCACCGGCAGATCCCGTCCTACTCCGCCGAGGAGTGCCTGATGGAAATGGATGTGGGCGGGGTCAACGCGGCGCTGATCCACCCGCCGGGCTGGGACCCCAACAGCCTCGTGGTGGCCGAGGTGGCCGCGGCTAAGTACCCGGAGCGCTTCGCCATCCTCGGGCAATTCCCGCTCGACAAGCCGGAAAGCCGCGAGCTGATCGCCGGCTGGAAGACCCGGCCGGGAATGCTTGGGCTGCGCTTTGCCCTGTTGCAGCCGCACCAGCAAAATTGGCCGACTGACGGCACGATGGATTGGCTGTGGCCGGCCTGCGAGAAGGCGAACATCCCGATCGCGCTGATGGCGACGAGTTTCCTGCCGACCGTGGCGAAAGTCGCCGAGCGCCATCCCGGGTTGCGCCTTCTGCTCGACCATTTCGCTCGGGTGCGCAACGCCAAGGACGACGCCGCTTTTGCCAATTTCGCCGAAGTCGCCGCGCTCGCCAAATACCCGAACGTCGCAATGAAAGCCACCGGGGCGGCGGGCGAATCGAGCGAGCCCTACCCCTACCGCAACATCCACCAATCCATTCGGCGGCTCTATGACGCCTTCGGGCCGCACCGCTTTTTCTGGGGCACCGACATCACGCGGATGCCGTGCCCGTGGCTGCAATGCGTAACCCTGTTCACCGAGGAATTGCCCTGGCTCAAGGGCCCTGACCTCGAACTGGTGATGGGCCGCGGCTTGTGCGACTGGCTCGGCTGGAAATTGTAGGCCGTAGGGCGGGTGGAGCGGAGCGAAACCCGCCGAAGTTTGCACCGACACGGCGGATTACGCTGCGCTCATCCGCCCTACGATTTGGAGACATCACGCCATGCTGATCGTCGATGCGCAGGTTCATATCTGGTCGAGCGGCACGCCGTCGGGACAGCACCGCCAGGTGTCGTCATTTTCAGCCAAGGAGTGCCTCCAGGAAATGGATGCGGCCGGGGTCGATGCGGCGGTGCTGCACCCGCCGGGCTGGGACGTCAATGGGGTCGAGGTCGCGATCGCTGCGGCAAAGAAATACCCAAATCGCTTTGCGATCCTCGGCCATTTCCCGCTCGACAAGCCGGAAAACCGCTCGTTGATCGACAGCTGGAAAAGCCGGCCCGGCATGCTGGGCTTGCGCTACGCCTTCACCCAGCCGCACCAGCAGAACTGGATGACCGACGGCACGATGGACTGGCTGTGGCCGGCCTGCGAGAAGGCCCAAATCCCGATCGCGTTGATGGCGTCGAACTACCTGCCGCAGGTCGCGCAGATCGCCGAGCGTTATCCCAGCCTGCGCCTCTTGCTCGACCACTATGCCCGGGTGCGCGGCGGCGCCGACGATGCGGCGCACGGCAACCAGCCGGCGCTCCTGGCGCTCGCCAAATACCCGAACGTCGCGGTCAAGGCGACCGGCGCGCCCGGCAATTCGAGCGAACCCTACCCTTACAAAAACATCCACAAATACACCGAACAGATCTTCGACGCGTTCGGTCCGCAGCGGACATTCTGGGGCACCGACATCACCCGCATGCCGTGCTCGTGGAAGCAATGCGTCGCGATGTTCACGCAGGAGATGCCGTTCCTCAAAGGCCGCGACCTCGAACTCGTCATGGGCCGCGCGGTATGCGACTGGATCGGCTGGAAGCTGCCGGCGTGAGCGGCGGCGGGTAGAGCCGATGATCGCGAGCTTTCCGGCGCTGGTCAGCGTCCTGGCATTGCTGCTTTACATCGCCGTGTCCGCTATGGCGGGACGTGCCCGGCACCGCTTCGACATCAAGGCGCCGGCGGTCACCGGCCCACCCGAATTCGAGCGTGCCTTTCGGGTTCAGCAGAACACGCTGGAACAGCTTGTCTGGTTCATCCCGGCCTTGTGGCTGTTCGCGCTGTACGCCTCGCCGCTCTGGGGCGGCATCATCGGGCTGGTGTGGATCGCCGGGCGCGCCTACTACGCCGTCTCGTATTACCGCGACCCTGAGACGCGCGGACCCGGCTTTCTGATCGGCTTCATCAGCGCCGCCGTGCTGTTGGTCGGGGCGCTGATCGGGATCGTCGCGCGCCTGGTCTGAACCCGCTCAGCTGCGGCCGGCGAGCCAATCCTCGAGCAGCCGGCGCGCGATCGAGTCGCGCCGCGG